>CATJIY010000184.1 GCA_949740695.1 uncultured Eubacteriales bacterium | reverse complement strand
TTTCTGGCAGGTCGTGCATTTCGGGTATTCTATAAACAGCATCTTTCGTTTGTCTCCTTTACAGGTTGTTTGGGGCGTGTTTTATTATTTTAACAGAATAGAGGGGGATTGGCAATCGGGGGTTTATGTTTTTACTGAAAATCCTGTTGACATGTTCGGGAATACTTGGGTGGAAAATGGGAAGAAGGACCAGCCGGGAAGGCTGGTCCTTCTATTTGCGCATTCAAGATACCGGCGAGATCGGGGGCGGTATGGCTGCGCTTTCCGCAAATAAGCCGCGCAATTCCGGAAATTCGTCTGCCTTCGCCCAGCTCGGCAGCCCCGGTTTCCAGACCAAGCTGTCTTTGGTAAATGTTCCGTTTGCCGCGAGCTGCCGCAAAGCCGCCATATTGTGAGGGCCGCTCTGCTGACCATTCACCGCTACATGATATGCAGCAACGGCAGCCGGCGCCGGAGGCGGGACCGCTCCCGCCATCATGCCTCCTACCATGCCCGCCATATTCTGTCCAATCGCTCCGCCCAGCGCCATGCCTGCCACCATTGCGGCAGGATTCATTCCGCCACTGATTTCCGCGGCTCCCCCTCGGCCCAATGCCTCCGCTCCGGCAATGCCTACGGCAGCCTGCTGGTTCAGCTGATGGACAGCGAAATGCTCTGACTGCATCTGGATACGCTGGGCATACTGCGCTTCTTCCCTCTGCGATTTCAGGACGGCCTCCGCATGTTCCGCGTTAATGCGCTGCATGTCCTGCATATCCTTGATGCTGACCGCCGCCTGCGCCTGGACTGCGGCGGCGGATATATCCTGGGTGACGGCTTTGAGCTGCCGGTATCCGTCGCTGGCCTTGTCCAATTCAATAGCCGCAATGTCAATCCCGGATACGAAAACGCCAAAATCATGATACAGGCGCGCCTTCAGCTCCCCCTCTACCAACTCATTGATCTGCGTGATCTTCCGCTCCATCTGCACAACGGGAATCCCATATGCGGCGGGCGCGTTAGACACCACATTTTTAACCGCCCTGCTTACGGCGGCCTTTATCTGCTGTTGGAAGGCTTCCAGATCAAAATTGTCCAGACGGTGCAGGCGGATAAACTCCCTGTAATCCGCTATTTTGAAATTGATGATCCCCCGGACTGCCGCGGGAACCCCGCAGTCCGGGAATCGAGGGTCGAACACATCAAAAAACGGCACGCCGAACCTGACCTGGATCAGCTCCGCCAGGTTGATGAAATAGACCTCCGCCTGGAAGGGGGAGCCTCCATCGTAAAGCCTGCCGATCAGGTTGGCCAGGACGGGCAGGTTGTACGTCTCCAGGATCATGTCGGCGGGGCCCTCTATGTAATCGTACACCAAGCCGTCCGGTTGATTGTATACGAGGACCGCCACGGAGCCCTCCTTAACCCGCAGGGAGGAACCCCAGCGGATGGCGTTCTCACGGCTGCTTCTGCCCAGTGAGCTCCCGACGGGACGCCATTTCCAGATCAGGTAGGAGGGTTCGTCGCAGCGGATGACGTCCATGGCGGGGGATTTTTTGGAAAATAGGGTCATGGTTGCCTCCTTGCAGCTTTTATTCTGATTACGAATTGTACACACAGCCTGTTCATGCGAATGTCTTAGTTTACGCCATAATAATTGTGTATATTCTTTTAATGTTGTGCAAATATACTGTCAAAGTAATAGTTCGGTATCCAATAATGCTATCGACAGGGGACGTAGCCTCCCATTTATATTCCAACTCACCACCTTTTTTGAGTTCGTCAGAATAGTCTCTGAGCGCTTGCGCCATAAGAGCAGCACCAACTTCTCTGTATGCTTCTGGGATATCGCTACCGGTTTTATCATCATCAATGTATTGTTTTTGGATGCTGTGGTATGAATCGAAATTCTTATAAATAGTCATGCCAATCACCGTACCGATTAGCAATAAGATTACGGAAACAAGAATAGTTAGCATGATCATACGGATCTTTTTACCGTTCACTTTTGCAGTCTCCTTTACCAATAATGTTATTTTTCCGGAAATGTATGATAAATAATTGTTACCTTAGCATCTTTTTCATATTTATGATTCTTAGAAAAAGATGCGTCGCCATCAATAGTCACTTGTTCAATCTGACCATCCTTTGTTAGCCAACCAGTAACTAAATCTTCTAGCTTTTCTACTTGAATGTTAGTGAACCCTGCATCTTCAAATTGGCGAAGAATTATTTCATAATTTTGCTTTTCAATGTCACTGGATGACAAAGGCACCCCAACCCTATCGTCAATTATTGGTGCTTCTTGATTTGAAACATAGTCAAACGGGATAAAAATCACAGCACAAACGATAAGAACAATGACTAAAAAGGCAATTCGTACAACATTATTTGAAAACAGCCGTCGAAGCAAATATAGTGCTTTTCGCCTTGCAACTTTTGCTTTTCCTCTGCGAATTTCTCTCTTCTTCTTATCATAGATATCTTTTATACTCTGAAAATCCGGGCTATCTTTTAATGTAAATTGTGCTTTCTGGTAAGCCTGTTCAAACTTGGCTATCCACGCTTCGGATACCTCTTTTTGGCTGGAGGTATCAACAATATTGGTTTCTATATTGGAGGAAGCGAGTATCATAAATTCCACAATATCCTCTCTATTATTTGGAATTGGGAAATTTCGGATTATATTTGCAATGCTCTTATCCATTACACTGATTGCGCTATTATCCTCCAAGTTATGACGGCTACATGTAATTTTTGCTATGTCACTAGCTAGCATTTGAACAGCATTTGAAACTTTTGTATTACGGAGTTCAAAGCCACAAGAAGGGCAAATCGCCGTAAAAGACGGCAATTCATCCCCACATTTAGGACATTTTCGAATCTCCCCGGCATATAATTGCCTACGCAGCCCTTGAGCTTCAATAGATTCATTACCGACTGGCGCATTGCATTCCGGGCAAAATTTTTTTCCGCCAATAACCCCTTTTCCGCAATTCATGCAAACGGGCATTTTCTGACCCCTCCCCGCATTTATATACTCTACTTAAAATGTGTACTTTTTTGTAAGGCTTTTTCCACGAAAATCTTTTTAAAAAAAGTATTGCAAACAGGCGTTTTTTGTGGTAGGCTTATTTTTGTAAGAATGTGGTTGCTGTTTACAAAAAAGTACACATTCCTGTAAAACCCCACCCCTTACAACAACTTGGCTTTCTCGTAAATCTCCGCCCGGTACCGGAACGTCGCCAGGGGCATTCCGCACTCCTTCGCCGCCGCGGTGCCGCTGATCTTCCCGGCCTTCCACCGCTGGTAGGCG
>CATJIY010000183.1 GCA_949740695.1 uncultured Eubacteriales bacterium | reverse complement strand
TTCAGGCAGGCGGTAAGCAATACGCCCGCCACGCCATTCAAACCCACTTCATTCAAGTGGGAGAAAATTTTCAAGATCTTCTGCGGCAATATGTCCTGCCGCTCTATCAGCCAGGCGATCTGCTCTCTTGCAGCGAAAAGGTGGTCGCGCTCTGCCAGAACAGGATTGTTACCGAGGAAGAAGTCCGGCCTGGCCTATGGGCCAAGCTGCTTTGCCAGTTTGTCCATCAAACCGCCGCTGGCCCCGGCATGGGCCTGCCTCAAAAAATGCAGTTCGCCATCCAACACTGCGGCCTGGGCTCAGTGCTCTGGGCGGCGCTTCGAGCAGGTATGGACAAGCTTCGGGGCGTAAAAGGCACTTTTTACCGGTTATTGGGTCCAGAAGTCACTGGGCTGGACGGCTTTTATGGCAGAGATATCCCGGAATATGCCCATATTGGCATCCGTATTCCCAGAGATCCTGATGGCGTTTGCGACCAAGTTTTGGCTCAAACTCGCATCGTCATGATGATTGCGGACGCCAACGATCTGAGCGTGGAAATCCTGGGTCGGCCCAACGTTTTGACCCTGCCGGAAGAAACTTTGAGAGCCCTCCTCCAAGATAATCCTGCCGGGCAAGACCGGCAACTGACCCCCTTTATCCTGATCCGTCCACTGGAAGCCATCCTCAAAAAAAGCTCATAAATTGTTTATTGTTTTCCGCTCTTCCCAAATCCTTTTCCTTATATCCCAATTTTAAAAAGAGAGGTCAATCATGGACGAACAACTGCTTCCCAGCGGCAAACCCGCTAAAATTACCGCAGCCGGCCGCACCTTTATCCGCTGCCCGGTGGTCACTCCGGTGATTTCCGCCGGAGATGATTTATCCGCTATTCTGCAAACTTCCCTCACCGGCCGTCTGCGGCTGGGGGATCTGGTGTTTCTCTCAGAAAAATGCGTGGCCTGCGCCCAGGGCCGAGCCATTCCGCTGGAACAAATCAAACCCCGCCCGTTGGCGGTCTTTCTCTCTAAATATGTACGCAAATCCCCTTACGGCATCGGCCTCTCCATGCCGGAAACCATGGAAGTCGCCTTGCGAGAGTGCGGCGTACCACGTATTCTGTTAGCCTCGGTCGCCGGCGCCCTGGGCCGTTTGTTGAGGAAAACCGGATGGTTCTATCGGATAGCCGGACGAAAACCCGCTGGAATAGACGGCCCCTGCCCCAACACCCTGCCGCCCTACAACCGGTATGTGGTGCCCGCACCGCTCCATCCCCAGCAGGTCTGCCGGGAGCTGGCCCAAAGTCTGGGCTGTCCAGTGGCCATTGTGGACGTCAACGACTTTGGCGCGGAAATCCTGGGCTGTTCTCATCCGCAATGGGACCAGACTCTACTGGTCCAACCCCTCCGGGATACCCCGCGGGGACAATGCGACGAACAGCCCCCCGCCGGTATCTTACGGGAATTACTGCAAGAACCGCTGGCCGGCTTACAGCAGGCTTTGGAGGAAAATCTCCAGTCCAATGAAAATCAGTATGCCGCCGCCCAGGATGCTGGCTTTGCCAGCCAGACGAACCCCCATGGTCTTGCCCAATAACAAACCAGCCCGGCAGACGGCAAAAGTTACCGCCGCGATAAGCGCCGCCGCCAGCACCGCCTCCCAAATTTCGTAGTCGGCAATGGTAAACCCCACCGACAAGGCGTCAATGGAAGTAGCTACTCCCTGAGCCAACAAAACGCCGGCGGTAAGCGGTTTGTGTTCGGTCTGCTCCCCGCCTTTCAACCCTTCCCGAACCATACCGCCGCCAATCAGCAACAACAGCCCTAGAGCAATATAAGGCACCAGTAGTTCCACCGTATGAAAGGCCTCCACCAAGCTATGAACACAAATCCATCCCAACATGGGCATAAGAGCTTGAAATCCCGCAAATACCCCGGCAATGACCCATTGCCGCCGCCGGCCCATGGCTGGTTCGTTTAATCCGTTGGCCAGGGACACCGAAAAAGCGTCCATCGCCAACCCAACGCCCAGCAGAATACTGTTAAAAAAGAACGTAAAATTCAATTCCATCTTATCTTTCCTCCATTTTTGCTATGACTTCCCGTTCTCTAACTGTATGCGCACTGGACAAAAAGAAGCCCAGGTATGGATTCCCGCCATACCTGGGCGTTGTTTTTTTGAGAACGGCCCATGTATCGCGGGATACATGAGTCTTGCGATAAAACCACCCGATGGTTTTTTTAGGCAAGCCAGGCTTTCGCCAGTATGTTGACTTGCCCCGCGTCAAAGGCGCGGCCGCTACTCCCTCATTGCGACAAACAGTTTACCATCCGGCATTGGAGTTAGTCAAGAAAAACCTATCGAAGCTCCCAAGCTCATTTCCATAGAAAACTTTTTGAATACCGGCATTTTATACAGGTTCTATGGGCTTTTCTCATGTAAATCAACCGTTTGCCATGGTGTAAAGAGCGTAAAACTGCCCCTTACGTTCCATCAGCTGTTCAAAAGAGCCAATCTCATATACCATTCCGTTTTTCATCACAATAATCTGATCATATTGATTCATCACTCCCGGTTCCAGCCGATGGGTTACCACAATCCTGGTGATTCCCTCTAAGGCCAGCAGAGACTCGGCCACCCGGCGGGCGGTCTCGGCGTCTAACGCGGCGGTAGCTTCATCGGCCAACAATACCTTAGCCCCTTGCAGCAAGCACCGGGCAATGGCAATCCGCTGGCGCTCCCCGCCGGAAAGCCGGTTTCCGTTTTCTCCGCAAAACGCCTCCCCATGAGCGGCTACCACTGGCAGCAATCCCGCCTGTTCCATAGCGTTCTGGACCTGTTCCTCTGGAAAATCCCGAAACATGGTGACGTTGCGGCGAATGGTATCGTCAAAGATAAAAACCTGCTGCCCCACTAGGCTCATTTGCGCATAAAGACTGTCTGGATTGACCTTTCGCAACTCTTTTCCGTTGCAGCAGATCGCGCCGGAATAGCTGTCATAGCTGCCCATCAACAGATTAAGCAGAGTAGATTTTCCGGAACCGGAAGCCCCCACCACCGCATAGCTTTTTCCTGGCACAAACCGCAGGCTCACATCCTTCAGTGCGTTCTGCCCGGCAGTATAGCCAAAAGTGACATGGTTCAGCTCCAGGTCCACTTCCTTCCCCGCAGGCAACGGTTCTCCTTCCCGGCCGGCGTTTTCCTCCGTATCCCGAGCCAGCTTGTCAATCAGGGTTTTGGCCGCCTTGCGCTCGGCCAGCATCTGAGGAATGGAGGACATTGGCTCCACAAGATAATTGCACAGATTAACCATGACGA
>CATJIY010000182.1 GCA_949740695.1 uncultured Eubacteriales bacterium | reverse complement strand
TTGTCATACGCCGCTTCTGCGGCGCGCCGGAAATCGATTCAATAAAAAAGACCCCACGAAATCGCAGATTTCGTGGGGTTTGGTGCCGGTGACCGGGATCGAACCGGTACGATGTTGCCATCACGGGATTTTAAGTCCCGGGCGTCTGCCTGTTCCGCCACACCGGCGAGAACATCCGTATTTTACCACAGACAGCGAAAAAACGCAAGGCCTTCCGGCAAGATTACCAAACGCTTATTGCGAATTTCCAGCAGGCCGGCGGCTTTTGTACCGGTAACCCGCCAAGCTGAACATCAGAGATATCCCCAACAATGCCAACATACAGACCAGCACTACCGCCAACAGCAAGGAAATAGGGCGATTTAGCAAGCCAGAAAGATCTCCCGTCTCAATCAGATATCCCATTCCAAAACAAACTGGAAGGATTACCACAATCCGCATGATATCGGCAGTCCGGCGGCCAAACCAGTAGACCAGCGGCAGCGTAACCGTTAAATAACTTAGCGGTAAGGCCACCGCCACAAACAGGGAAAGTCCGCACAAAGCCCAGTTAAATTGGCCGAAAACCAAGCTGGAAACCAAATTCATCACCAAACCGAATCCCACGCTTACCGCCAAGCTGCAAAGGGCCGAAAGGTATTTGCTCCCTACTACCAAAAGGGGATTCACTGGCAAAGCCAGCTGGTACTGATCCCAACCCACCTTTTCATCCACCAGGAAGCTGGCGATGCTCTGCATAGCCACCGCCAGGGAAAACATGCCAGCAACAAATAGCGCGGCCATAACGCCCACTTGATAAAGCAGAAAAACCGCTACCGCTGCCAGGACCAGCAAAAACCGTTTATCAAAAGTTTTATAAAAAAGCGTCAATTCCTTATAAATCAATCCGCCCATGATGATTCTCCTTTCGCATAAAACAGCATGATATCCTCCAACCCAGCGTTGTCCACTACCAGCTCCCGATATTTGCGCCCAATGGCCTCTTTGTCCCGCACCAGACATTCCTCACAGACTTTCGTGGAGCGGTGAACCAAGTAATCCTTAACGTCCAGAGCGGAAAAACGCTCCTTACCACACTTCAGAATACCATAGCGATAAAGCAAATTGTCCTTTTCCTCATCAAAAACGATCCGCCCTTGATGGATCAATACCACATAGTCGGCAATCTTTTCAATATCCGAGGTAATATGGGAGGAAAAGAAAATCGAGCGGTCCTCCTCTTGAATAAACTCCAGAAACAGATCAAGAATTTCATCCCGCACCACTGGGTCCAGCCCGGTGGTGGACTCATCCAAAATCAAAAGCTTGGGCCGGTGGGCCATAGCGCTGACAATGGAAAGCTTCATCTTCATCCCTTTGGAAAAGGATCCGATCTTCTGCTTTTCCGGGATAGAAAACCGTCTCAGGTATTGGCGGTAAAGGGTTTTGTCCCAATGAGGATACAGGCTGGAAAGCATCCGCTCCACGTCCAGCGCGGTAAATACCTCGTGAAAATTACAAGAATCAAAGGCCACTCCGATCTCGGCCCGCACCTCCGGCTGGGTATGGTCCTGTCCCAATAGCCGGATTTGCCCGCTATCCTTTTTCAATTGATTCAAAATCAGACGGATGGTAGTGGATTTGCCCGCGCCGTTTTCCCCGATAAAACCCACAATACGTCCCTGTGGCACCCGAAAAGATACATCTTTTAAGGCAAACCCGTCAAATTTTTTGCAAAGCCCTTGTACCAGAATACTGTCTTCCATAGCCAAACCTCCTGTCAGTCCTCATAAAAAAGCCGTAAAATTTCTGCCATCTGCGGATAGCCAATGCCGTTGGCCCGGCCAATCTCGGCCACTTTTTGCAGCAGCTCCTCAGCCGCCCGTAGCCGCTCCTCTCGGATAAACTCCTGGTTCTGCCCGCTAACAAAGCTGCCCTTTCCCGATACCGTCTCAATAAAACCATCCCGTGTTAAATCCTCATAAGCCCGCTGAACAGTAATCACACTGATATGCAAATCTTTTGCCAACCCCCGCATAGAAGGTAAGCTTTCCCCTGGAGAAAGTTTACCTTCCATGATTTGACATTTTATCTGAGAGGCAATTTGTTCATAGATAGGTTTGCCGCTACTGTTGCTGATGATAATCTCCACCGGCGGTCCTCCTTGCATATCAATCGTTCTAATTGTACTGGTTCAATAAGTACACTATAGACGTTTTTTGAACGGTTGTCAAGCAATTTTTTTCAGAAAAAAGGCCTTTTTTCTACCATACTGGGGAAACGATTCTTAAAAAAAGCTGTCAAAGGGGAAGAAATCCTCCCAAAATCCCGGAAAAACGGCTTGCTTTTGCCGGTTGTCTATGCTATAATCGAACTACTGTAATTGCCGCCGGGCGTTCCGGCTGAATGATAACGGGAGGCCAACATTATGAATCCTACACTGCAACTAATCTTGACAATTTTAAGCGTGATTGTGGGCGTGGTTATGATCGTTTTGATTTTGCTGCAAAACAGCAAGTCGGAAGGACTGGACGCCTATACCGGCGGCAGCGCGGCCGAAACATTCTTTGGCAAAAACAAGGGCCGTTCGCTAGATGCAAAACTGCAAAAGATGACGGTAGGCACAGCCATTGTCTTTTTCCTGCTAACGGCTGTGCTGGCGCTCCTTTCTTAAAAAGGACACTGGCTGTCCTCCTGTTTTTCGGAGGGTAATTTTGCTGTGCTGCCAAGCCGTCCCGCCGGGGCGGCTTATGTATTTTTATAAAATTGATTGACAAAGGACTAAGAAACACTATGTCTACTGAAAAAAAAGCGGTTACCGCCATCACCGATATGGATGCGGACTTTACCCAGTGGTACACCGACGTTTGTATCAAAGCTGAGCTAATCGACTACACCAGCGTCAAGGGAATGTTTATCTACCGGCCCTATGGCTACGCCATCTGGGAGAATATCCAGGCTTATCTGGATAAACGATTTAAAGAAACCGGCCACGCCAATGTGGCTATGCCTATGCTGATTCCCGAGTCCTTGTTACAAAAGGAAAAGGACCATGTGGAAGGATTCGCCCCCGAGTGCGCTTGGGTAACCCATGGCGGCAGCGAGGAGCTGGAAGAGCGGCTGTGCGTCCGTCCCACTTCGGAGACTGTGTTCTGCGACCATTGGAGTCATATCGTTCACTCTTGGCGGGACCTGCCTTTATTGTATAACCAGTGGTGCAGCGTCCTTCGATGGGAAAAAACCTCCCGGCCCTTTTTACGCCACCGCGAATTTTTATGGCAGGAAGGACATACCCTTCACGCCACCGAGGAAGAAGCTGTCACAGAAACCGAGCAGATGTTGAATATCTACGCCGATCTGTGCGAAACGGTCTTGGCTATGCCAGTGGTAAAGGGCTTGAAAACCGACAAGGAGAAGTTTGCCGGAGCCGAGCGCACCTATACCATTGAGTGCATGATGCACGACAAAAAAGCCCTGCAAAGCGGTACCAGCCATTTCTTCGGCAATGGCTTCGCCAAAGCCTTTGGCATTGCTTTTTCTGATAAAAATAATCAGCTCACCGCTCCGTTTGAGACCTCCTGGGGGCTTTCCACCCGCATTTTGGGCGGCATTATTATGACCCATGGGGATAACCGGGGCTTGGTTTTGCCTCCCCGTATCGCGCCTATTCAGGTGGTGATCGTTCCGGTGGCGCAACATAAAGCTGGTGTTTTAGAGGCCTGTCATCAGCTGGCGGGCCAATTGAAGGCTGCCGGTCTGCGGGTCAAGCTGGATGATTCCGATCAATCGCCCGGCTGGAAGTTTGCCGAATACGAAATGAAAGGCGTCCCCCTGCGGCTGGAGTTAGGACCCAAGGACCTGGAAAAGAACCAGTGCGTTCTGGTCCGCCGGGACAGCGGGGAAAAAACCTTTGTCTCTTTGGAGGGCATTGAAAAAACCGCCCAATCCCTGTTGGATGATATCCATAACGCCCTCTTTGCCAAAGCACAAAAGAATCTGGAGGACAATATCTACACCGCTGAAAGCCTGGAGGAAGCCAAAGCCATTCAGGAGCAAAAGGGCGGCTTTGTCAAGACACTCTGGTGCGGCGAGCTGGAATGTGAGCTGAAAATGAAAGAGGAGGCCGGCATGACCTCCCGCTGTTTGCCCTTGGAGCAGCCTCATATCCTAGGCGTTTGTCCGATCTGCGGCAAGCCTGCGCATAAAACGATTTATTGGGGCGTGGCCTATTGAGTTGTTGAAAAGGCGAATCTGCCGTGCCTCCTGTTTTCTGCACAATGATATGGATCTTTTCTTGTTAAAAATTCACTATGCGCGGCAGCTATGACTAGGCTGCCGCGCATTTTTATCTTCCTTAAAGAACGCCGAAAAAGAGTTTAATCCAGTTGAATGGGTAATTTCCCCGCAAAGCAACCTTCTTTTAGCGCCCAGGCCGCAGCTTGGGCCGAAAGGGAATGATACTCGTACACAGCGATAGCCGCAGCAGCGGTTTTTGCCACGAGAGCGTCATAGGGATCTCCCAGCAGTACGGCAATCACCGGAAGCTTTTCGCACAGGGCTTCCGCCAGCGCCTGCTGGCCTGGCCGGAATCGAGCGTTATAGAATCCCAGCACGAGACAGTCATAATCGCCGGCCTTTTTCACCAAAGCAGCGGCCTCCTCAGGAGAAGGCTCACGGGGAATATCCTGCCAGTCAAAGCCTAAAGTTTCCCCAGCCAGTTGGGCAAAGGAGGTCCCGGCCTGCTCCTGAGACTGAACCTGGGTAGAAGCTCGAGACAGCGGGGCCAAAACTAGCCCCCGGCGGGCGGTTTTCAAGGCTGCAAGGCCTCCTTTATCCTGCAATAAAGTGATGCTGCGGCGGGCCAAAGTCTGACAGAATTCAACGGCTTGGGGATCCTCTGCGGCGGCCTTTGCCTGAGCGGGAGAAATCCTTTGGGGCGCAAATAACCCCAGGCGTTTTTTTGCGGCTAAAATACGATCATAGGACTGCTGGATGCGCTCTCGGGAAAGCTCTCCCCGCTCTACCGCCTGATAAATGGCTTCCGCGGCCTGAGCGGCAGCTTCCAAATGATGAGAGATGCACAGTAAGTCACAGCCGGCCTTAACCGCCAGCACTGCTCCTTGGGCCACACCCCAGCCCTTACGAATCGCCTCCATCTCCAGGCAATCGGTAAGAACCAGCCCAGAAAAACCCAGCTTTTCCCGCAGCAATCCAGTGATAATAGCGGGGGAAAGGGTGGCGGGCAGATCCGGATCAATCTGAGGGAAGCGGATGTGGCAACTCATTACCGCTCCCGCCCCCTGTCGGATCGCCTGTTCGAAGGGGATCAGCTCGCTTTCCTCCAGCTGAGCCATAGTTTTATGGTTTACTGGCAGATCCAAATGAGAATCGGTCTGAACGCAACCGTGACCAGGATAATGCTTGACGACGGCCAACACGCCCCCTTGTTCCAGCCCTTTCATCATAGCGCAGCCAAGCTGGGCTACCTGGTCGGGCTGGTCGCCGTAAGACCGGTTGCCGATCACTGGGTTCATGGGCTCCAGGTTGACGTCTAACACCGGGGCCAAGTTGAGATTGACCCCCATAGACCGCAGCATCCTTCCGCAGTTCTGGCCAATCTGCGCAATCTCTTGGGGGGCGGCGGCGGCAGCCAAAGCCATGGCGCCAGGGAAACGGCCCGCCCCTTGGGCGATCCGGCATACCGGCCCCCCCTCTTGGTCGGCAGCAATCAGGGGCGGAAGTCCAGTCTGATCCTGGGCCGCCCGGTAAAGCTGGTCGCACAAAGCCGCCCCCTGCTCTGGAGACGAAAGATTATGGGCAAACAAGATAAAGTTGCCTACCTGATATTCCTGGGCCAGCCGCAAAGCCTGTCCGTCTCCCGTCTGCTCGGGGAACCCAGCCAGCAACATTTGCCCAATTTGACCTTTTAGCGTTTGATCCATGGGAAAACCTCCTTTAAGCGCGGCGAAGGCCGCGTGGTTTCGTGTTTATTATAGAGGAGGCGAAGGGGGTTCGCAAGGGAAAAGCCGGTCTTGTTTGAAAAATTATCCTCTTTTTTGCAAAGCATAGCCGTCTCTGACGGTAAAACGCTCCATGCTTTTTCACCAGTCCGGGTGCCAAAACCTGTTCGCATTGAAAAAAAACGCGCGCTGTGGTATACTGCCTTTGAGGAATCTTCCCTCAAAATTTTCCATAGAACGGATGATGAAGCATGCTTACTTCTCAGGAAATTCTTTCTTTGGCGCAAGCCCGGCAGGACTATATGAGCGAGCTGCGCCGGGATATCCATGCCCACCCCGAACTGGGCCGGCAGGAAGCCCGCACGCAAGCCTTGGTGCTGAAGGCTCTGACGGATCTGGGGATTGAGGCCCAGCCCATCGCTGACACTGGGGTCCTAGGCCTTTTAAGAGGCGGTAAGCCAGGTAAAACCATTGGTCTCCGAGCCGATATGGATGCTTTGCCCATTCAGGAGGAAACTGGCCTGCCTTACAGTTCTCAAACGCCGGGCGTGATGCACGCTTGCGGTCACGACTGCCATACCGCCTCCCTGCTGGGGGCGGCGGCAATCTTAGCGAACCTGCGGGACCAGCTGGCAGGAAACGTGAAATTTTTCTTCCAGCCCAATGAAGAAAAAGACGGCGGCGCCCAACGCATGGTGGACGCGGGCTGTCTGGAAAATCCCAAGGTAGACGCGGTTTTTGGGGGCCATAGCTCAGCGGGTCTGCCCGTAGGATGGTATGGATTGAAGTATGACAAATGTTATGCCGCATCTAACACCTTTACGGTAACGGTAACCGGACAAGGCTGCCATGGGGCCTATCCCGGCAGCGGGATTGATCCTATTGTTACTGCCAGCCAAATTGTTGTGGCCATGCAGACCCTGATTTCCAGACGAATTTACGCCACCGATTCGGCGGTGGTGACCGTCGGCTCCTTTCACGCTGGCGTTGCTGGAAACATCATCCCTGATACCGCAGTGCTCAGGGGTACCATCCGCACCTTAGGACCCGAAATGCGGGAAAAAACCTGCCGGCAGTTCCGAGAACTGACCGAAGGGGTTGCCAAAGCTATGGGGGCGGAAGCCCAAGTGGAGCTACAGGAAAGTCACCCCGGGATAGTAAATGAGGAAGGTTTGAGCCAGCTGGTAAACCGCGCTATGATCAAGCTGGTGGGGGAGGACCGGGTACGCATTGCCCGAGAACCCAACATGGGAACCGAGGATTTTGGCGCTTTTACCAACCGTCTGGCCATCCCTGGGTGCTTCTGCTCTTTTGGCTATGGAGACGGGCAAAAGGATTGCCGCTTCCCGGCCCACAGCAGCCGGTTCCAACTAAACGAGGGCGGACTGGCCTATGCCGCCGCGCTGTTTGTCCAGGTGACCGCCGACTTTTTGGCTGAGGAAGCCCCTTCATCCAAATCCTGCGGATCTTTGCCCGCTAAAAAGGAGGATCTATGATAGCCATCATTACCGCCATGGATGTGGAGCTGGAAACGCTTCGCGCCCGCATGGAATCTCCACAGTCTGTGGAAAAGCCCGGTCTTTCCGCCTGGATTGGCACGCTGGCTGGACATCCGGTCATCGCCGCCGTCTGCGGAGTGGGAAAAGTGTGCGCCGCCCAATGCACCCAACAGATTATCAGCGAATATCACCCCTCACTAGTGCTCCATTCTGGCGTGGGCGGCGCCGCCAGCCCCAAATTGAACCATTTAGACTTGGTGGTGGCAAGAGAGCTGACCTATCGGGATATGACCGACCGGGTGAAACGGGGCTGTCTGCCCTTCGGCGGGGTGTTCACCGCAGACCCGTCGCTTACCGCCTTATTACTGGATCAGGCTCCTGAGGCCCATTTGGGCTGTATCGCCACTGGGGATCTGTTTGTGGAATCCCAAGAGGAAAAAGAGCGGGTTATTCGAGACTATGGCGCTCTTTGTGTGGAGATGGAAGGCGCGGCGGTGGCTCATGTGTGCGCAGTAAATCAAATACCATTCGCCATAGTGCGGTGTATCTCCGATTTGGCCGATGGCAGCGCCTATGGGGATTATAAACAATTTGAAAAACTCGGTTCGGAAAAATCGGCAAACCTGCTGTGCCAAGTGGTGGAAAAACTACCGCTTTAGCTTTTGCTCCATTTCCCAGGAAGCGGAGGATCCTTCCTCTTTTTCAAACTCCAGAATGTCTCCCGCCTGGCAGTCCAACACCTGGCAGATGGCTGCTAAAGTGGAAAATCGGATAGCGGTGACCCGGTTATTTTTAATCTTAGATAAATTGACGTTGGAGATGCCCACCTGCTGGGCCAGCTCATTCAGCGAGATTTTGCGTTCCACCATCATGCGGTCCAGCCGCAAGATGATTCTTCCCATTCCATCACCTCCTTTGAGGACAGAAGGGCCGCCCAACTGTCAAACCAAGCCTTCCACATCTCGTTCCAGGGCCTCTCCGCGAGCGAAATATTGGGTTAGACACAAAACTGCCAGCCCCAAGGACAGTTGATCCAAATGGAGGGACATGGTCGCTCCGCTGGCGTTGCCTGTCAAAGAAACGGCCACTGAGGTGATGACTTTTACCACCGGAATGGCGATAGCCAATAAGCCCAGCCGTTTGATCCGCACCCGGTTCTCTGGACAGAAGGGACTGACCTCCCTGCTTTGCCGGATGATTTGATTGGCCAGTCGAAAAACCAAGGCGGTCATCCCACAAATCAGGGCGACGCCCAAAAATATCTCGTAAAAGCCTGCCCAGCGAATGACGCCGTCCGGTCCCACTGGCGTCATATCCAGTCCGTATAGGGAAAACCCCTGCCCGGCATATTCAGCCGTAACCTCCGGGGGAATCTCCTGCAATCGCGCCGGCAGGTTCATGACCAAGCAAAACAACAGCAACGCGGCCAGCGCCCAATGAAGCGCCTCGCAGACTTTGGTACACACTAGAGAAATTTTTTCAATACGTTTCATAGCGTTTGCCTCCAGTCAAAAAATCACAGTCCAGACTGTTGCGCTTAGTATACCAAGTATTTTTATGTTTGTCAATCTATTTTTAATGTTTTTCATTAAAAATAGATTGTTTATAGTAAAGTGAAAGGAGCAAGGAAAGATGACTAAAACCATTCAGATTCAAGGCATGATGTGCCAACATTGCGTGGCCCACGTAAAAAAAGCGCTAGAAGCTTTGCCCGGCGTGGCGGCTGACGTTCGATTGGAAGAAGGAAAAGCAGTGGTTACCCTATCTCAGTCGGTAGAAGACGCTGCTTTGATCGCCGCCGTCACTGGCGCTGGCTATCAGGCTCAGATGGCGTAATCCCCCTCCCAACAAAGCCCGCCCCTCCTTTTGGAGGGGCATTTTTTCTCAAAGCCGGCGGGCAAGTCCCTGAGGATAGGGTTTCTTTTGATCGGTCAAGCCCAAAAGATAGTCGGTACTTGTGGCGTAAAAAGCCGCCAGCCGAATCAACACCTCGGTAGGCAGGTCCCGCTTACCGGTTTCATAATTAGAATAACAGACTTGACTGCACCGAAGGTAGGCGGCCAGGTCTTTTTGCCGTAGATCATGGTCCTCCCGCAGATCCCGAATTCGCTGATACATGGCTGTACTTCCCTTCTGTTTTCTGCTGGTAAGCGTCTTTAGAAAAGTATAGCTAAAACGATTTGTTATATTGATTTCTAAAACAAATTGTTTTATACTGTGAAAAACCAATTTTATAAAGCCGCAACGTTTCATTCGCCTTAGATATTTTTTGCTTTTCCGGCAGGACCTACCCATACAGGAGGATTTATGTACCAAAAGCACCCTTTTCACCGCCGGTTGGCGGGCTGGGCGGCGCGGGGTGCGCTGCTCTATCTGATCATCGTTTTATCGGTCTGGCTGGCCGGCGTGGGAAAAACCCAGTGTCCCCTGTGCGGCGGACCCATATATTTTGCGTTTTTTCGGTTTTGTTTCTGCCGTTGATGGGAAAAGCTTACCAGGCGATACGCTCCAAATTTTCCAGTCTGTTTTCGAAAAGGAGAAGCCTTTGACCAAAGGCTTCTCTTTCTTTTGAAGAAAACAGAAAAATCCTCTTGACGCAGCCCTGTCGGGGGCATAAAATAAAAAAAGACCGCTGCGCAAGCGGCCAATCCTGCCATAAAAGAGGTGAACGCAATGGACGCTGGAAGTACTAGCGGCATACGGCCCCCATCTGGGATTCCACGCCATCGTTGGCAAAAGGCTTTCCATGCGTCTTTTGCGGAAGTTCGCCAGCGCTGGAGATGATTCGCATTACTGAATAAGACCTGCTGAGGAATCTTTTTCGGGGCCATTGTCCGCGCTTCCAAAGTACATTTTGGGAAAAGCCACGCCCTTTTCCCGGTTAAAGGAGGAGCGACCAATGGAACAGACCAATCCAATCATTGAAAAAATCCGTACCCTGCTCAGCGGCAAGCAGTTTTTTGCTCTGCAAAAATATCTGGAAAGTCTAAACGCCGCCGACATAGCCGAATATTTAGAAGAGCTGCTGGAGGAGGAAGCCCTTACCAGCGAGGAATTGCTTTGCTGTTTTCGCCTGCTGCCCAAAGATCAGGCCACCGAAACCTTTGCCGATTTGGACCCTCAGTTGCAATCCCAACTGATTAACGGTTTTTCCGACCGGGAACTTTCCGCTCTGCTGGACGACTTGTTTTTGGATGATACGGTAGACCTGATCGAAGAACTACCCGCCAACATGGTAAAGCGTATTTTGCAAAATGTGGACAGCGGCACCCGGGCGGCCATCAACCAAGTGCTTAACTACCCGGAAGACAGCGCCGGTTCTATCATGACCACGGAATACGTGGAGCTTCAGCCAGGGATGACAGTAGCCCAGGCATTTGACCGTATCCGCCGTACTGGCGTGGACAAGGAGACGATCTATATCTGCTATATCGTGGGTCCAACCCGCAAGCTGCTGGGGCTGGTCACCGTTCGGGAGCTGTTGCTGGCCCACCCGGAAAAAGTCTTGCGGGATATGATGGAAACCCATGTTATCTCAGTCTCCACTCTGGATGACCGGGAGGATGTAGCCAACCGGTTTGCCCGCTATGGCTTCAACGCCTTGCCGGTAGGGGACAAGGAGCACCGGCTGGTTGGCATCGTTACCGTAGACGACGCTATGGACGTTTTGCAGGAGGAAGCCACCGAAGATATGGAAAAAATGGCGGCCATTACGCCTTCCGAGCACCCTTATCTGCGGGCAAAAACTCTGGAGATCTGGAAGCAGCGCATCCCTTGGCTACTGCTCTTGATGGTATCGGCCACGTTTACCGGAATGATTATTAGCGGGTTTGAGCAGGCGCTGGCCGCCCAAGCGGCCCTTATCGCATTTATCCCTATGCTGATGGATACCGGAGGCAACTGTGGCTCTCAGGCGTCGGTCACTGTCATCCGGGGCATGAGCTTGGGAGAGATTGCCTTACGGGATGTGGGAAAGGTCTTGTGGAAGGAGCTGCGCATTTCCTTACTGTGCGGGGGTGTGCTGGCCGCAGCGGCCTTTGTTAAGATTCTGCTGGTGGACGGCTGGCTGATGGGCAACCCCTCGATTACCATTGGCGTGGCCGCAGTGGTCTGCAGTACGCTAACGCTTACCGTGATTTTGGCAAAGCTGGTGGGTTCCAGCCTGCCTATGCTGGCGAAACGGCTGGGCTTTGATCCGGCGGTGATGGCCTCGCCCTTCATCACTACCATCGTAGACGCGCTATCCCTATTGTTGTATTTTCAGATTGCCGCCCTGCTGTTGGGGCTGTGACGTCCAACTTCCTAAAAGATCAAACTCAAACAATATAGAGAAGGAGAATTGCTATGCTGGAAATCGGAATGACCCGAGAAATGATCCGTACCGTGCGGCCTGAGATGAGCGCCGCTTCTATGAAAAGCGGCCTGCTGGAGGTGCTGGCTACCCCGGTCATGATTGCCTGGATGGAGGAATGTTGTCTAGAGTTGGTCCAAAGCCAACTGGAGCCGGGGCAGAGCACCGTGGGGACCCAGCTGGACATCCGTCATGAGTCTCCCACGCCGGTAGGCGCGCAAGTAACCATCCTCTGCCGTTTGGAGGAAATTGACGGACGAAAGCTAAACTTTATGGTGGAGGCGTCCGACAACTCAGGTATGATCGGTTGGGGAAGCCACCACCGGTTTATCGTGGACAGTGCGCGTTTCCAGGAAAAATGCGACCAGAAAAAAGGAGACTAAATCATGCTCATTCTCACCAAGCAAACGGTTACCAACAACCTTAGCCCCCACAATCCTCCGGCAGCCCGGTGTACCAGTGGGGAAACGGTGATTTTTGAAACGCGGGATTGCTATGACGATCGTCTGATGGGGGACGGAGCCGTTATCGAGCCGGAAAAGGCTCTGGAAAACCCAGCCACCGGGCCGCTTTATATTGAGGGCGCCCAGCCGGGAGACGTTTTAAAAGTTCACATTGATCGCATCGCTATCAATCCTACCGGATTGATGCGGGCCAGCGTCTCAGGCGGAGCTTTCAACGATTTGGTGAAAACCCGTAAAGTGCGGCAGTTTGACACCACTGGGGAGTACATCCAGTTTACCGATAAAATCAAGCTGAAAATCGACACCATGATCGGGGTCATTGGCACCGCTCCCCACACGGATACCGTCATGACCCATACGCCGGGGAGTCACGGGGGAAATATGGACTGCAATAAGATTGTGGCCGGCTCTACCCTATATTTGCCGGTAAACGTGCCGGGGGCTTTGCTTTCCATGGGCGATCTTCACGCTTTAATGGGAGACGGCGAGGTAATGATCTGCGGCCTGGAAACCGGAGGTAAAGTCACCGTTACGGTAGATGTGATTAAAAATTACCCTATGCCCACCCCCGCATTATCTTGCCGTGGAAAATTTTACTCCATTCAAAGCGCCAACACGCTGGACCAGGCCAGCCGGATGGCCAGCCGGGCTATGCTGAAATTTCTTCAGCAGGTCACCCCCATGGATGTTTACGACTGCGCCATGCTCTTGAGTTTGGCGGGAGATTTGAGCGTCTGCCAGATCGTGGACCCCCAGCTCACCGTCCGTATGGGCATCGACCAGTCTATTCTGGACGCCTATGAAGTAACCTTGCCATAAAAAATATGCCCAAAAAGCGAGGGGATTCCCCTCGCTTTTTTGGTTGTATGAAATTTTTTCTAAATTCTACTTGACAAAAATTGCGAATAATACGAAACTATGTGCAAGCGATATCCCTACAGAAATACGCTGATTACACAAAAGGAGGCGCTATCATGAAAAAATTATTTGCGTTGGTATTGGTTTTGTGTTTTGGCTGCATGATGCCGATGAGAGCATATGCCGCAGATGCCTCCCCCGAAATTGACAATGAATAAAATCGGTTTTTGCTTGATCGCTCTGGCGGCGTGTTTGGTCGTTGGCTGCGGCTTTCTGCTTCAGGAGGGACAGCCCTCCACTGGCGCCCGCAATCTGGTGCTGGTAAACCTAAACGCGCCCCAGGGGGAACCCATTGGCAGGACTCCCACCGAAGAAGGGGTTGTCTATGAGGCTGATTTTGACGCCCCTTCGACCGGTTACGCCCAGCAAAAAGCCGCCCGGCTGGAAGAAATTCTGCTCCTGTATGACGAGGTGGCCCTGGCGTCGGTGACTTGGGACGACGCCGGGCAGCAGGTGCAGGTAACGGTGTCCACTCAGGCGCCCCTGACCGCCGAACAGGAAGAAGCCATCCGTCCGGTTGCCGCCGCAGTTTTTCCAGAGGCGCTCATTCAGCTGGACCGAATCCAGGCTGTCTGATCGAAAGAAATCCCCCGTGGGCATTGCCCGCGGGGGATTTCTTTCTTATAAGAACAACTCGTTTTCTTTGCGGACAGCGCACAATGGTTCCAGCCGGGCGGCAAGGCCAGCCAACCGCTCCGGATTCACCGCCCGGACCTTTTGGGGACAGACAGAAATGCACCGCATACAGTGGATGCACCGATTTTCATCCACTTTTTTGCTATCCAAACGGTCAATCGCCTGGGCGGGACATTGGCGGGCGCACAACCCGCAGTTGACGCAGGCTTGAGCCGGCAGGGGAATCATGCCTCCGCTGCTCGCCTGTTTGTAAGGACGGTTCCCCGGAATAGAAGGATCGTCCCGCCGGTTTCGCTTGGATAAAATGGCCTGGGCAAAGGCTTTCAGTTGAACGGCATCCTGACTGTCCGGCCGTCCGGCGGCGTATTGCCGCAGGATGGAATGTTCAGCCACCGCCGCTACCGCCCCGATCACTCGAAAGCCTCCGGCTTTTGCCAGGTCCTCCATCTCTGCCAGAGTATCTTCATAAGCCCGGTTGCCATAAACGCACAGCAACACACAGGCCGCGCCGCCGCCCTCAACTTTTGCCAACTGCTGGGCAGCCAACGCGGGAACCCTCCCGCTGTAGGAAGGAAGGGCAATCACGGCCAATTCCTGAGGATTTAAAACGATTTTTTCCACATCCAGGGCAGTCAAGTCAATCACCCGGGTAAGATTGCCTAATCCCTCCGACAAAAGCCGGGCAGTCCGCCGGACACCGCCAGTGGGACTAAAAATCAGCTGGGTCACATTCATATAAAAGATCCCCCTATGGCTTTATAAAGCCCATGTCAAACCAAATCTGTGATTTCCCGAAAAGCCGGGCGGCCCACTGAAGACGTGGTCCTTAGAAATTGTAGCCGCTGGCGATATTATCATCAGCCAATCCTACCGCCCACAGCAATGCTTATACTTTTTCCCGCTGCCGCAGGGACAGGGATCGTTGCGCCCTACTTTATTTTTCTTTACGATGGGGCGGCGTTGAACCGTACCATCTCCCGAAGTGCCGCTTTCCTTGGCCACTTTTTCCCGTTTCATGTTCACTTGCGCCACAAAGATCAATCGGGCGGCGGTGGTCTTGACCTCGTCAATCATCGCCTCAAACATATCAAAGCCCTGTTTTTTATACTCTTTCAGCGGATCAATCTGGGCGTAAGCGTTCAGTCCGATCCCTTTGCGCATCTCACTCATGGCGTCAATATGATCCATCCACTTCTGATCTACTGTCCGCAACAGCACAACCCGCTCCAGTTCCCGCATCACTGGGGAAGTTAGGGCGGCTTCCTTCGCGTCATAGAATTTTTTAGCTCGATTTTGAAGCCAGGCCGCCGCTTCCTCGGGAGTCATCCCCTCCAGGCGCACTGCCAAGGCGGCACTCTCAGTGGGCGCAATAAAGACCCCGGCGTACCGTGCAGCCAGTTGAGAAGCGGGCAACTTTTCCAGTTTGGAATGACCGGAAGCGGCGTTGTGTACCGCCTGTTCAATCTCAAACTGCACCATCCCCTGCAACTGTTCTTGAACGTCCATGCCCTCCAGCACCTGCATCCGCTGTCCGTAAATGATCTCCCGCTGGTGATTCATCACATCGTCATATTCCAGCACCGTCCGCCGGGACTGATAATGAATCCCCTCCACTTTGGCTTGGGCGCTTTCAATCAAGCTGGAAAGCATCTTGGCGTTGATGGGTTCATCCTCGGGGACCTTCAGAGTGGTCATCATACCTTGGAGGCGTTCGCCGCCAAACCGGCGCATTAAATCGTCCTCCAAGGACAAAAAGAAGGTGCTTTCTCCTGGATCTCCCTGCCGGCCTGCCCGGCCCCGCAACTGGTTGTCAATCCGGCGGCTTTCATGGCGCTCGGTGCCAATGATACACAATCCGCCCGCGTCCTTCACCTGTTGGGCGTCCTCCTGAATAGACTCCTTATATTGCGTCAGCTTTTCTCGGAAAAGGCTCCTGGCCTCTAAGATCTCCTGATTGCTGGTCTGGGCATAACCGGCGGCCTCAGCGATTACTTCGTCGGAGTAACCTGCTTTCATCAGATCCTCCTTGGCCATATACTCTGCGTTGCCTCCCAGCATGATGTCGGTGCCCCGGCCTGCCATATTGGTGGCAATGGTAATGGCTCCCAAACGGCCAGCCTGGGCCACGATGCCCGCTTCTTTTTCATGGTGCTTAGCGTTGAGCACCTGATGCTTGACCCCTTCCCGTTTGAGCAGGGAAGATAACAGCTCGCTCTTTTCGATGGAGATGGTGCCGACCAGCACCGGCTGCCCTTTTTCATGACACGCCTGGATTTTCCGGATAATCGCGGCGTATTTGCCCCGCTCGGTGCGGAAAATCTGGTCGTCCAGATCGGCCCGAATCATGGGCATGTTGGTGGGAATTTCAATGACGTCCAAATTATAGGTGTTGCGAAATTCATCCTCTTCGGTGAGAGCGGTGCCGGTCATACCAGAAAGCTTGGGGTACATACGGAAATAATTCTGGAAAGTGATGGTAGCCAACGTTTTACTTTCCCGGTTGACGGTAACTCCTTCCTTCGCTTCAATGGCTTGATGAAGCCCTTCCGAGTACCGGCGGCCAAACATCAACCGCCCGGTAAACTCATCCACAATGACGATTTCCCCGTCTTTTATCACATAGTCCACATCCCGCTTCATGCAGCCGTGCGCCTTAATGGCCTGATTGATATGGTGAAGCAAAGTCGTGTTTTCTGGGTCGGTAAGCGTGCCGCAGCTAAAATACTGTTCGGCCTTTGCCACGCCTCGCGGCGTGATGGTGGCGGTATTTGCCTTTTCATCCACCAGATAATCGGCCTCGATCTCTTCCTGGCTTTCCTTTTCGTCCACCTCTACCATTTTCAAGGGGGTCAAGGTGCGGGCAAACCGGTTGGCCTGCTGATAAAGATCGGTGGACTTATCCCCCTGTCCGGAGATAATCAGCGGCGTCCGAGCCTCGTCAATCAAGATGGAATCCACCTCGTCCACTACCGCAAAGAAAAAGGGGCGCTGAACCATATCCTCTTTATAAATGGCCATATTGTCCCGCAGATAGTCAAACCCCATCTCGTTATTAGTGCCGTAGGTCACATCAGCGGCATAGGCTTCCCGCCGTTGAGAATTGTCCAGGTCATGAATAATAATTCCACAGCTCAGGCCCATAAATCGGTAAACGTTGCCCATTTGCTCCCCTTGGTACTTGGCCAGATAGTCATTGACCGTAACGATATGGACCCCTTTGCCAGAAAGGGCGTTCAGATAAGCGGGAAGGGTAGAGGTCAAGGTTTTGCCCTCGCCGGTTTTCATTTCAGCGATTCGCCCTTGATGAAGAATAATGCCGCCGATCAGCTGCACCCGGAAAGGGAACAGCCCCAGCACCCGGCGGTCAGCCTCCCGCATGGCGGCAAATGCCTCCGGAAGAATATCGTCCAGGGTTTCCCCCTGAGACAAGCGTTTCTTAAACCAAGGCGTTTTTGCTTGCAATTCCTCGTCGGAGAGGGCGGCGTATTCCTGCTCCAATCCCTCAATTTTTTCCACCAGCGGCATAATCTTTTTGATCTCTTTGGCGGAGGTATCGCCAAAAAGTTTTTTCAACAGCTTGTTTGCCATGAATACTTCCTGCCTTTCTTTTCCCGCAAACTCGAAATTTTTGCGGGAACCCCTTTATCCTGAAATAGACTTTTGGGAAGCAAATTCTCAAAATCATACGTCAGAGGCGCTTTGCGGTCCACAAAGGCCAGTATGATATGATATTTATGAATATTATACCACAAAACAACCGGAAAAGAAAGTAAAAAGCTTGTAAACAGCGTGAAAGCCGCTTTTTGTTTTCCCAGGCGGTCTCCAGTCTGCCGGGCAAACGCCGCCGCTCACATCAGTTCATCTAGCAAAATGTAATACCGCACCTTTTCCCAGTCGGGGGCCAGTCCCAAGGCTTCAAACAACGCCTTCGGCCGCAGTCCGGCGCATCCCGGTCCCCCATAAACGCCGCTGGCGTTATTTTTCAGACTGCGGTAGCACAGCGCGATATCCTGATACCGGTCGGCTACGCCACACATCCCTAGATCCAGATAACCGCTGACCCTTTCTCCTTGCAAAAATAGATTGGGCAGGCAAAAATCCCCGTGAGATAACGCCGGGTCCATGGGCGGCCGGTGATCCTTCAGCCAAGCCAGTAACGCTTTCGGATCGGAAAATCCTTCAGGGCCATAGGTTTCCGGTTGGGCGTCTACCTGGGTAACCTGACCAGTATTCACCTGGTGCTCGGCCAGCAGCAGACGCGCCTCCAGGCCAAACCCATCTGGGCAGTCCCGGGGATCGACTTCCCAAAGCGCTTTTAGTCCTTGCGCTAACAAAGGAATCAGCCGTTCCGGCCGGGTTAAATCTGCCGGGTGGCAGGCCATCTCTCCCGGCAAGCGAGACATTAGTAGCCAGCTTTGCCCGCCGTATTCCTGCCAAAAGAGCACCTCCGGTACCGGAAGCTTTCCAGAAAGCCAACCCAGCATCCGCGCCTCCCGCCGGGCCTCGTCCCCAGCGGGAGCAATTTTCAACACCTGCCTAGGCATGCAGATTACATTGGCGGCCGACCGGCCCACCAGATCCAATTCTCCCGATTGATTTTCCAGTAAGGGAAGGAGGGCGGCGGGAGCCGACTGAAGCAGATGATCTGTATTCATTCCATGTTACCTCTTTTACGGATTTTTTCCGTTTACAAATCTAAGCAAGCACAGTTTTAACCAAAACCAAGCTTTTATTGGATTTCTTCCACCAGATAGTCCTCCGCCTCCACCGCTTTTTGAAGGACGTCGTTTTCCACCGAACAACCTAGCAGCCCCTCTGCGGTTCCCGCCTGCCAATTTACCGTAGCCTGAGCCACTTCGGGAACGGCTTCCAGCGCGGCTTTTACCCGATTTTCACAGTGAAGACACATCATACCAGTAATTTTTAAGGTTTTGATTTCCGCCTTTGCCACTGGCTCGTGAGAAGGAATTACCTGGGCTTCAGCCCCCTGATGGGTTGCGCGTTCCCGGCGGACTCGCCGTTTATGATCGTGACGGGAGCTGGAGATATCCACCCAATTCAGCCGCAGCGCGTTGGACACCACGCAGAAGCTGGAAAGGCTCATGGCAGCCGCTCCAAACATGGGGTTCAACTGCCAGCCAAAGGCTTTAATGAATACGCCCGCCGCCAAGGGGATGCCAATGACATTGTAAAAAAATGCCCAAAACAGATTTTGATGAATCACGCGCAGAGTCGCCCGAGAAAGACGGATAGCGGAGGTGACCTGGGAAAGCCGGCTGTTTACTAGCACCACATCGGCGGCGTCGATGGCCACATCCGCCCCCGCGCCAATGGCGACGCCCACATTTGCCCGGGTAAGAGCGGGCGCGTCATTCACTCCGTCCCCTACCATAGCTACCCTGCCTTGGCGGGACAGGTCACGGATGACTGCTTCCTTGCCGTCAGGCAGCACGCCAGCGATCACTTGGTCCACGCCGGCCTGCGCTCCGATGGCGTCAGCGGTGCGTTGATTGTCTCCGGTAAGCATCACCACGCGGATGCCCATATTCCGCAGCTCTCGAATAGCCTGGGGGCTATCTTCTTTAATAACGTCGGCTACTGCGATAATCCCGGCCAACTGGCCTTCCCTTGTGAAAAAAAGCGGGGTCATTCCCTGACTGGCCAGCCGGTCTCCCTGTTCAGCCGCTTTGGGCGGCAGGGAGATTTGTCTGCCGATATACGCCTGACTGCCCCCCGCCAACCGCTGGCCTTGACATACTGCCGAAAGGCCGTTTCCTGGTAAGGCTTGAAAGTCCTGGGTTTCTTCTGGAACCATGCCCCTGGCTTCTCCCTCCTGCAAAACAGCTCGAGCCAAGGGATGCTCGCTTTTGTGCTCCAGTGCCAGGGCAAGGGCCAACAGGCTTTGTTCGCTTTCCTTCCCAAAGGGATAAATGCCGGTAACTGCCGGCTCTCCTTTTGTAATGGTACCGGTTTTGTCCAAGGCCACAATATCGGTCTTGCCGGTCTCTTCCAAAGACTGGGCGGTTTTAAAGAGGATACCGTTTTTAGCGCCCTTACCGCTGCCCACCATGATGGCCACTGGCGTGGCCAAACCCAAAGCGCAAGGACAACTAATCACCAGCACTGAAATACCCCTGGCCAATGCGAAGCCGATCTCCTGTCCCAGCGCCAGCCAGACGGCAATGGTTGCCAGCGCCACAAGGATAACGGCGGGAACAAAGACTCCCGACACTTTATCTGCGATCTTGGCGATGGGAGCTTTGGTGGCGGCAGCGTCGCTGACCATGCGAATGATCTGGGAGATGGCGGTATCCTCCCCCACCCTTGTAGCCCGGCACCGCAAAAAGCCTGCCTGGTTAATGGTTGCAGCGGTAACGTTGTCGCCGGGGCTCTTGTCCGCCGGGATGGACTCGCCGGTAAGGGCCGATTCGTTTACCGCGCCCGCGCCTTCTTCTACTATGCCGTCTGCTGGGATGGCCTCT
>CATJIY010000181.1 GCA_949740695.1 uncultured Eubacteriales bacterium | reverse complement strand
TTTTGGATTCGATTTTATCATCCTTACTAGGCCTTGTTTGAACATCGGCGGAATGCCCAACGGCGAGAGATTTTTCCGTCAGAAAAGGCAAAAATTCGCAGGAATACTTGGTGTATTTCAAGAATTTTTAACGCCGTATGGCGGAAAAAGATCCGTCGTTTGGGCGTTTTGACATTTTTCAAGCAAGGCCTAATAGGAGTATCTTTTTTAGCACAACAAACAACTTTTAATATAAGTGATACCGTCAGTGATGCATCTGAAAAAGGCGAGCTACGTGCTCGCACAGCGATACTTGCAAAATGGCTGAATGAGAAAGGGCTCTATGGTATGTATCCAGATATTCTAAAAACGTGGATGTCAATTATTGATTCAAATGAGGAGTTTACAGAGATTCGAAACATCTAAAACATCTGCCCAATACGAATTATTCCTGCTCATTGAATATCCTGGACAATCAGTACCCATGATTGTCCAGGATATTTCCTTCGGCTATTAAAAAACTTTGTGTCTTGGGCTTGACATTTGGGTGTCTCAGATCGTGAAATCTGATACTGGGCAGCCCGGCCTCCGTCAGGGGCTTCTTCAGCCGCCGGGAGGCGCTGTTCGGATTTGTAGGCCGCTCCGGGTTGAGCAAGTCGGGGAAGATCCATTCGGTAAGGGCGGACTGCTTCCGGGATTTGAGGAGCCGCGCTGTACTGCGCGGGAGCAAGATAGTCCATGTCCCGGCGCAGGCCGGTGGTCAGTTCGGTGTAGAAGAAGTCATACCAGATTTCATCGGCCTTAATTGGTTTTAGAAAAATATCCAGCTGCTCCTCATTCAGAACTTTCATTGGCGGATGGATTACCTTGGGTGGTTCCACTTTGTCAGCCGGGTTGACGGGGATAAGTCCGTGCTCTCTTGCCGTTTTGAGCGCATGGTGGAGCGTGGTGTGGATGTTGCAGACGCTGGTGCCGGACAGCCCTCGGTCTTGGCCGGGTCGAGGCTTTGCTCTGCTGTTTTGCTTCAAGGCATGATAGAACTTTCTTAAATCAGAGGCAGTCAGTTGCGTAAGCGGCTTTGCACCCAGACGGGGCTTTACATGGTGTTCCATATCCCTGCGATAATGGTTTAACGTGTTGGGCCGGAGCGTGACCGCCATCTGCTCCAGTCATATGTCCAGCCATTCCGATCAGCGATCTCATCCACGGTTTTCTTCACCGCTTTGGGGAGTGGAAAGCCATACAGCGCAAGGAACCGGCCAGGGACAGCTTCGGCGTCCCGGACTGCGAGGGCGTTTACTCTGCGCTGCTTGATGTATCTGGGCCAACTCCAGTCCCTCCGGAACGCAGGCAGCCGCATGAGAGAAAAGGACTGCGGCGCTCTTCTCCCAATTTGATTCTACGCTTACCTCTATTGCCGGGATCGGTCCCGTATTGAGCGCCGTCATTCCCAGCGAGATTCGGGACATCTCCTGCTTCACCCCGGCAGCTCAACCGGCGGCCTATGCGGGGCAACAAGAGGTACGAGCCTGATTTGCCCGCTGCGTAACCGGGGAAATAACATAGTTTCTGACCGTCCACTGCGGTGGGCTTGGTTTCCTGTGTGCTTTTCCTCGCTGCTCTATTCAACTCCTTCCGAATTTTTATGCTTGACAAGCCCTTAGCGGGCCGCTTGAACCTCTCTTTTGGCACCACCATGCGGCTGCCGACACGCAGTACCGGGAAACTTGTTGAGGTGCAAACTGACTTCTGGTTTTCTACCTGATACACTGATTGCAGTAACGGCAGGATGACGCGGACAGAAAGCCGGTTCAATGAATTTGCGCCAGACCAGATCGGGCCAATCCAAAATCTCCATCGGACACAAAAGGAAGCGGACATGGTGGAGGAAGCCCCTTTTGATGAGAGCGGCCAGCGGGTCAAGGTTTTTGTTCCGGCGGCCAGAGATCTCCTCACAGAAAAAGCAGACGGCGCCGCAGCTCTCGCACAGAAGAGACGGAACGCTGTCTGGAAACTCATATTTGCTTTACCGGTCTATCGGGATCTGAAAATGGATGAGCCGTGTAATTATCATACGTTCCAGCGGATTATGCCAGGTACCAGGGGATGCTGAGGGAACGGCTCTGTTTCGCAGAGGGACTTTACAGGTTCCGGCAGTTGATCGGTATGATGGCAGGAAAGTGCCCCGAGCCGCTGAACCGCAGGAACAGTTCCGCTTATGCCGGGGCGTACTCCTACTTTTACATGCAGATGCGCTCCGCCGGCGTCCAGGTTTTCGGAGACGGTTTCGAGCAGAGTATTCCCATAGAAGTAGGCTTCGTGCCGATGATACAGCCCACCGGGGAGGGTGCGGTTTTCATAGCAGAGAAAGCGGCGTTCAGCAGCCTGGTGGGTTCTTACAAACCGGGGACTTGCCATGGGAAACGCGCCCCGTCGCCGTCACAACTGCGGACGGGACGCCCTTTTTAGATTGGTGTTGCTGAAAGAGGCCTCGCCAAACCATTCGTTAAAATATCCAAAGTGGGCAGGCATTCACTGGTGGATGACTGTCCGATAAATCAGACAATATTCTCACCCAAGATTATTTTGGGCATTGTGGTCAAACACCTATTCCAACGTTTATAGAATTTTTCTATACCAAGTTTTCCAACTCTTGCATGAACTTCTTCATTTTCCAGCACCCAATACAAGACATATGTTACCTTGGTGTGTTTTCAACCGTTGCGTCAGGGTCTGCTTCATTCACAGCATAGGCGGAAGCGTTCAACTCATAGTTGGAGGGGGCTGCGGTTTCCTTTACCCAATCGTCCTGCCCTTTTATCAGCCCCGAGAACGTGCCCATACCATCCGGGCCGCTCACGTCCGTTTTAATCAAGGTTTGACACGCTTCGTCTGCGTACAGCCCAAGGGTGGCCCCGGCCAGAGGATTCGTGCCGCCGCTGATTACCGTTCCGACGGTTATCTCCCACTGCTGATTTGGAGGCGTAACGCCCTCGGCCTTATAATCCTCCGTAAGCGTCTCCGCCGTGCCATCCGGCAGGATGATACGGGGTTTGGCGCCTCTATTGTCATAATTTCGCCGCCAGGATGCTGCACATAGGCGGTAAAGCTGTTTGCGTCCGGGTCAAAGCTGGTGACCTTCAGCGGTTGCCCATCCCCGTTTTTTGTGTAACTGGGTTTCCGGCCGGGTCTGCTCGTTGTTCCGGCGAGAGTTGCCTCAAAAACCGTAGCGTATCTGTGTCCAGTTGGAGCCGCTTATCCAGCGTGTCCACAAGAGCGGGATTTTCCGGGAGCGCGAGGCCAAAGGGGTTAGGCCTTGTTTGATAAATGGCAGAATGCCCAACGGCGAGAGACTTTTTCGCCAGACAAGGCAAAAATTCGCAGGACTACTTGGTGTATTTCAAGAATTATTCACGCAGTATGGCGGAAAAGGGTCCGCCGCTTGGGCATTCTGCCATTTTTCAAACAAGGCCTAGGC
>CATJIY010000180.1 GCA_949740695.1 uncultured Eubacteriales bacterium | reverse complement strand
TACTGGTGGCGATGTCGGGGGATGCGGGCTTTTTTAGTGGAACCCAAAAATTGTTGCCGCGGCTTTCGAATTTTTCAGTGGAAATTTTGCCGGGGATCAGTTCTTTGGTTTATCTGTGCGCTAAATTGGGAATTTCTCATGAAGATGTAACGGCAATCAGCCTTCATGGCCGAGAAGGAAATCTTTTATCCTGTGTGCGCCGCCACCAGAGGCTATTTGTGCTCACTGGCGGAGAAAATACCGTCCAGACCCTTTGCGGTTGTTTGACTGACGGTGGAATGGGTCATCTCAGGGTAACGGTAGGGGAAAATCTCAGTTATCCAGAGGAAAAAATCAGAAGTGGAACAGCACAAGAGCTGAGTGGACAGGCATTTGCCAGCCTGAGCGTTATGCTGGTGGAGCATCCTGCCGCCAGCCACCCCGCCGCCGGGTTGACGGACGAATATTTTCTTCGAGGCGGGAAAGCAGGTTTGCCAGTGCCTATGACTAAAAGCGAGGTAAGGGCGGTTTGCTTTTCGAAACTCAAACTCACTCGGCAGTCAGTGTGCTGGGATGTGGGAGCGGGCACCGGGTCGGTATCTATTGAGATGGCTCTTCAAGCAGACGCAGGGCAGGTATATGCCATTGAAAAGCGGCCGGACGCCCTGGCGCTGCTGGAGGAAAATTGCCAACGGTTTGGTCTCGCCAATTTAACGATAGTAGCCGGACACGCGCCGGAGGCATGTGCAGAATTGCCGCCGCCTACTCATGTGTTTATTGGTGGAAGTTCGGGCAATCTGCGGGGGATTTTCGACGCCATTTTGGAGAAAAATCCTACCGCCCGCATTGTGGCCACCGCTATCTCTTTGGAGTCGGCGGCCCAATTGACCCAGGTGATGCGGGAAGGCCGGTTTGATCAAACGGAAGCGATTTGTTTGACCGTAGCTCGCAGCCGGGAAGCGGGGTCATATCATCTAATGACGGGGCAGAATCCGGTATATATTTTCACCTTTCAGCAGGAGGGGGGCCAAATATGAAAGATCTGACGCTGCTTGCAGTTCTGCTGGGCTTTTTGATGGATTTGGCTCTGGGGGATCCCCGGTCCATTCCTCATCCGGTGGTGCTGATTGGGAAGAGTATCGCTCTGCTGGAAACGGGATTGCGCCGGCTGTTTCCCAAGTCTCCCGCCGGGGAAAAGCTGGCAGGACTGGCGCTGTGGATTCTCATAGCCGGAGGCGCGTTTGGGGTTTCTTGGGGAATCTTATGGCTGTGCCGCCGAATTAGCCCTTGGCTGGGATTTGCAGTGGAAAGCGTTATGTGCTGGCAGATTCTCGCGGCAAAATCTCTGCGTACAGAAAGTATGAAGGTTTACGGCGCGCTGAAAGAAGGAGACTTGATTGGGGCAAGAGAGGCGGTTTCCTGGATTGTTGGGCGGGATGCTAAGCGTTTGGACCAAGCGGGAGTGGCCCGGGCGGCGGTAGAGACGGTAGCGGAAAATACTTCTGACGGGGTGGTGGCGCCATTACTTTTCTTAATGATTGGCGGCGCGCCTCTAGGTTTTTTTTACAAAGCGGTGAACACTATGGATTCTATGGTAGGCAATATTGATCCGCCCTATACCCATTTAGGGTTAGCGCCTGCCAGGATGGACGATGTGATGAATTTCTTGCCGGCCCGGTTGTCGGCGATACTGATGCTTGGGGCGGGAATGGCTCTGGGGATGGACTGGAAAAACGGTTGGACTGTCTTTCAGCGGGATCGAAAAAATCACGCCAGTCCCAATTCCGCCCAAACAGAGGCGGCTTGCGCCGGGCTCCTAAGAATACGCTTAGGGGGCGACGCCTGGTATCGTGACATTCTACACCAAAAGCCCGCCATTGGAGATCCTCTGCGGGAGATTGAGGATCAAGATATTCCTCGGGCCTGCCGTTTGATGTATGGAACCGCTTTGCTGGCCTTGACTGTGCTGGCGGCGGCAAGGATCGCAATTTTTATGGCAATGAGGTGAATCTATGTTGTATCATACCCAAAATCCTCATGGCGGCGATTTATATGGCGCGTCGGTAGATTTGGATTTTTCTGCCAATACCAATCCCTTGGGGACGCCGCCGGCTGTACGGCGGGCGGCCGCTGAGGCGGTCAAGGAGATCTGTCAATATCCTGACCCTTATTGCAGGAAGCTGGTCGCAGCCATTGCCGTCTTTGAGCATGTGCCTCGAGATTTTGTGCTGTGCGGCGGTGGGGCCGCTGAGTTGATTTTTTCTTATTGCGGAGCAAAAAAGCCCCGGCGGGCGCTGGCGCCGGCCCCTACTTTTTCGGAGTATGCGGCGGCGCTGACCCAAGCGGGTTGCCAGGTGGAACGACATATACTTTTGCCGGGGAAAGATTTTGCGCTGGGAGAGGATTATCTGGCCGCGTTGGAAGGGTGAGACTGGGACGTCGCTTTTCTTTGCAATCCCAACAATCCCACCGGGCAATTGATTTCTACGAAAACGCTCCAAACAACATTGGAAATTTGCCGCCGCAAATCTATCGGACTGTTTGTAGACGAGTGTTTTTTGGATCTTAGCGACGGCTGGAATACTGCCAGCTTGAAAGAAATGCTGGTCTATTATCCAGAGCTTTTTATATTAAAAGCCTTTACCAAAAGCTATGGCATGGCGGGGTTGCGGTTGGGATATGGCTTATGTTCGGACAGCGCGTTGCTAGAGGCGATGGCGAGGACAGTACAGCCATGGAATGTTTCCACTCCAGCTCAAGCAGCGGGCGTAGCCGCGTTGGAAGAACAGGAATTTTTGCGGCGTACCCGGAGGCTGATTCAAACAGAACGGGCTTTTTTGACCCGGGAACTTACCAGTTTGGGATTGCGAGTTTATCCTTCCCAGGCAAATTTTTTGTTGCTGTATAGCGATTCGCCCCTGGAGAAACGGCTGAAAAACCAGCGAATTCAAATTCGCAGTTGCCAGGGAGATGTGGGTCTGGGGCAGGGCTGGTATCGGACAGCGGTAAAAAGGCGAAAGGAAAATCAGCGCTTGCTGGCAGCGTTGGCCAGTGAAAAACAGGAGGGAGCCTTATGGTAAAATCCATTATGATTCAGGGTACCATGTCCAACGTGGGGAAAAGTCTGCTGTGCGCCGGGCTGTGCCGGATCTTCCGGCAAGACGGTTACCGGGTGGCCCCTTTTAAAAGCCAGAATATGGCCCTCAATTCTTTTATCACACAGGCGGGAGGCGAGATGGGCCGGGCGCAGGTGGTACAGGCCGAGGCGGCGGGAATTCTTCCCGATGTGCGGATGAATCCCATTTTACTGAAGCCTACCACCGATGTGGGCAGTCAGGTGATTGTCAACGGAGTGGTTCAAGGCAACATGAAAGCCATGGAATACTACCGGCGTAAACGGGAATTTCTCCCGGCAGTGCGAGCTGCCTATGAAAGTTTGGCGCGAGAAAATGATATTATGGTCATCGAAGGCGCGGGTAGTCCTGCAGAAATTAACTTG
>CATJIY010000179.1 GCA_949740695.1 uncultured Eubacteriales bacterium | reverse complement strand
TGGCCCTGGGCCGCGCCGCCGTTCAGCAGTTGGGCCAGCCGATGGCCATCCTCAGGGTTCGGAAGCGTTTCCCGCAAATGGTGCAAGGCCTGGTCAGTGTTCACCAGCTTTTCCAAGGGCTCGGCCCGCATAGCCACCAGCATTTCCACCGCCACCTGATCCCGCCGGTCCAGCGCCTCAGCCAGCTGGCGGGAAAGATCCACCAGCTCCCCCAACAAGGTCCCCATGCGCTTTACCAGCGCCAGGGCGTCGGTTAAGTCCGCCTGCTTCATAACCGCCTCACTTTCCAGAATTGTTGTTCTTATCTGCTGTGCGGAAGGAATCCCGAAGCTCGGTAACCATGGTTTTTACCCGGGCCAGCTCGGTCTTGTTCCTGCCGGCCAGCACCCGGTTTAGCTCATAGACAAAAAATTCATACAGACGAGTGAGGTTTGTACTGATTTCATACTGCATATCCAAGGTATCGTCCAGATAGTGGATAATCTCAATGCCTCGAGTCACCGACGCCTCAAACAGCGAATAATCCTCCTTGCCTAGAGCCAGTTCCGCCCGGGTGAGCCGCTTAACCAATTCATCGTAAAGCAGCAAAAGCAGCTCGCCCGGAGTCATCGTGTTAATGGCTTGCCCTTTATATTGCTGGAATTGTCTTGATTCCATGTCGTCAAATCCTTCCGCTTATTGCTGTTAGTAGCTGCCGCCGCTGCCGCCCATCAATCCCATGAGCGCCGAACTTTGAGAGTTCATCTGGGCAATCAACTGCTCCAGCTTGGAAAACTGAACCGTATACCGGTCCACCTGATCGGACAGCTTATTTTCCCACCGTTCAATCTGCTTGTCAAAATTGTTCAGCTGGGTCTGCATAGAGTTGCTGTTGATGGTTGCCGGCGCTTTGACAGACCCTGCCCGGTTCACCAGAATCCCTTTGCCGCCGGTGGTGGCCGCGTAGTTATCCATCTGATCCTTCAGCGTTTTCATGATACCATTTCTGGAAGCGCCGCTATCTATCGTCTTGGTGAACGCATCCTTCACGCTGTCCGGATTGCTCTCCAACGCGGCCCGCAATTTGTTTTCATTCAGAGTAAGGGTAGTCAAGCCGTTGCTGTAAGAGGTATCAATTCCCAAAGCCCGCAAAGCGGCTCCGTTTTCCCCACCCAAGGCAGAAGTCAGTTTGGAATACAAATTGGAAAGATCCCGGTCGGCAAAAAGGATACCCTGTTTGGCTTTCTCCTCATAATTTTTAATCTCGGTTTCCGTCAAACCAGATTCCTGCTCCGCCGTCAAGGGTTCATACCGGCTGCCGTTGGTCTTTGTCGCCGGCATCGTGGAGTAGGCCTGCTTGATTTCGGTAATCATCTCATTGTAATCGTTGACCCAGCTCTTGATAGTGTCCACGATCTTATCGGCGTCCGAAGAGCTCGTGAAGCTTACGGCCTTACTGGCGGCGTTTTTCTCCAGGTTGCCCACGGTAACCGTACCATCTGGATTTTCAGTGGTTTCGTAGTTAAAGGTGCCTTTCAGATTGATCGTCAGGCCGTCTACTTCAAAAGAATTGCCTCCCCGCTGAATGTCTTCATACGTCTGACCGTTCACCGACATAGAGAGAATCGCGTCTTTTCCTGCCGTCAGTTCGCCGCCTCCGAACAAATCAGCAGCCAGGCCCTCGCCAAACTCAATTCTTCCCGCCTCGCCCATTTCGGTAGCGGTAAACTGGAACTGGTTGGTCGTCTGGGAAAAGCTGACCTTCACTCCAGCGTCACTATTATTAATGGCAGAAATCACGCTTTCCAAGGCGGTATTTTCCGAAAAAGCGCCCACTGACTTGCCGTTTAACTGGAAGTCCCGCAAATAAGCGCCCTTATCGTCCACTCGATAGTAAACGTCGTCTTCGCCGTCATAGCTTCTAGCGACCTTGTTGCCCTTTTCATCCACATGATAGACGTTTCCGTTATCATCCTTGACTTCTCGGACCTTTCCGGTAGCTTTTACCAAAGCATACTTGGAAAAATCCAGCCCAGCTTCCTTGGATACCTCTCCCAAGGTCTTGCCCATATTCAAATAAGAAGTTTCATTGGCGCTGGCAAAGCCCAAAGCTTTGGCGGCCTCGCCGCTGAGTTTCAGGGTAGAACCCTTTTGCTGGGCGGTAAACTCCAACTGAAGCTTGTTGCTTTTGGGATCGGCCAGATTTTGAACGTTAACCTTCCCCTTGCCAAAAGCATCATCCAGTTGCTTTTGAATATTGGCCACATAATCTTTACGGCTGGTCAAGGTTCCGTCCGCCTTCGTATATTCCGGCAAAGTAATGGTCTTAGTTTTCCCATCCAACGTAAAGGAGAGTTCTTTCCCCCCCAGGTAATCGCCTAATTTTTGCGTCTCTGCATACAGCTTTTTATCGCCAATGTTCAACTCGCTGGATTTCTCGCCGGCATCAATTCCCAATGTTTTTTGAATGTCGCCAGTAGCGCCAGTGATCTCTACTTTTCCGCCTTCGCCGATATCCGCTTTTTCTTGGAAAGATATCTTCCCATCTTTTACCGTTACATCAATAACCTCGCTGGCCGATTTGCTTTCGCTTCCGATTTTGACGGTTTGCTTGCTTAACTGATCTTTAATATTAGCGGCCAGTTCCTCTGCCGAATCAAAAGTTGTCAGCTGATCAAAGTCCAGCTCCAGCTTGTTCGTTCCGTTGTAAGTCAAGCTCAAGCTGCCGGAAATCAAGCTGGTTTTTTGCGTACCGTTCAGCTGAACCTCATCTGCAGCGGCGATGGACGCAAACTCCGCGTTTCCTCCGCCCAGTCCTTTCAGGTTATAGGTGGCGGCGGCGGCCAATTGTTTCACACCCAAAATCCGCACATCGCTGGAAGTCCGGCCGCTGGCGCTGATTTTATCAGCAAACTCACCATTGGCAGTAACTTTCATCGCGTTGTTAAAAAAGCTGGCGGACATCAGATTGGTACTGGAAGCATAAGAGGTGTACTTTTGGGTAAAGTTCGCCATCTTGTCGATAATGCTTCGCAAGCTCTGCTGCTGCCATTCCACCTTGGTCCGCTTTTGCTGAAGGCCGGAAATTTTCAACCGGATGCCCGAGATAGCGTTTTCAATCATGGACTCGGTGTCCATGCCGCTGGCCAGACCGGTGATGACGTTTCGGTTGCCATACAAGCTGTTGAGGGTATTGCTGTTAACACTGTTGACAGATGATGCCATAACATTCGCTCCTTTCAAGCATAAACCTACAGCCCCCTGCTGGGGAAAATCGCGAAAAAGCCGCGCACTGTTACAAAAAATACAGATTTTTTTTGGTTTACCTCTGTTTTTTTTTATCGACATATAGTATAGTAAACTTAAGGGCTTGCTCCCGGTTTTGTTTCGAGGAGGTATTACCGTGGCACGAATCATTACCATTACCAATCAGAAGGGCGGCGTGGGAAAAACTACCACCGCCTCCGCCTTGGTCTGCGGACTGTCTCAGCGAGGCGCCAGGGTTCTTGGGGTCGATCTGGACCCCCAGGGCAACCTAGGCTTTACCCTTGGTCTAGACATCGGCTCAGTTTCCACTATCTATGACGTTTTCAAAGGAGAACATCCCATCCGCCAAGCCATCTTTTCCACCAAATATGGCGACGTGCTTCCGTCAGATATCATGCTGTCGGCCGCAGAGGTGGAGTTCACCGCCCGGCGCCGGGAGTTCATGTTAGAGGAGCAACTGGCTCAGGTGCGTTCCCAATATGATTTTATTATCATCGACACCCCTCCCTCTCTGAATATTCTCACCATCAACGCCTATGTGGCTTCTAACGCTCTCATCGTCCCTATGGAAGCTGAAATTCTCAGTCTGGTAGGCATCACCCAACTTCAGGAAACCATTGAGACAGTGCGCAACTCTTTTAACCCTCAGCTAAAAGTCTTAGGGATTCTGCTGAACAAATACAACCCCCGGCTTACTTTGTCCAAAGACGTCTTAGAGCTGGCGCAGGAAGTAGCCCGCCAATTGGGCACCTCGGTTTTTGAGACCAAAATTCGCCGGGGCGTAGGCGCCGCCGTCGCTCCCGCCCATGGGCAAAGCGTCCTTACCTACCAACCAAAATGCAATCCGGCATTAGACCTCCAACAAGTTGTTTCCTTGGTGGCAGGTCCAGAATTCCCCATGAAGTAAGGCGCTTTCCATCTTATTCTTTTAACCTTGCAATCCGATAATTTTATTAACAGACCTTTTCCGCCATCCATGTTTATGCAAAAGGAGTGTATTCCATGGCCGCAAAAAAATCATCTAATTCCAACAAAACCGCTCATGTAATGAAACTTTTGAGC
>CATJIY010000178.1 GCA_949740695.1 uncultured Eubacteriales bacterium | reverse complement strand
TTTTTTTTGGGACAGACTATCATTCCCACTTGGGCACCCGCCGGGGCGGCATGGCGGCCTGGGACCGGGAAATTGGCTTGCAGCGGGAGATTCACAACATTGAAAACGCCCCCTTCCGCACCAAGTTTGAACATATTTTCGACGATATGCAGGGCACTTCGGCCATCGGCTGTATCAGCGACACCGATCCTCAGCCCCTGTTGATTCGGTCTAATCTGGGCACCTATGCCATCTGCATCATCGGCGTTATTAACAATGCGGAAGCTCTAATCGACCATTATCTCAACTTCAGCGGCGGACATTTTGACGCCATGACCGGCGGAAACGTCAACAACACTGAACTGGTAGCCGCTATGATTAACCAAAAGAGCAGCTTTGCCGCCGGCGTAGCTTTCGCGCAAAAGGCCATCCAGGGCACTTGTTCCATTCTGATTCTACGAGACGACGGCTCTATCATTGCCGCCCGGGACCGGATGGGCCGCCTGCCGGTACTGATAGGGAAAGATGCGGAAGGTTACTGCGTCTCCTTTGAATCTTTTGCTTATAAAAAACAAGGCTATGCCGATGAACGGGAGCTGGGCCCAGGAGAGATTGTGGAGATTTCCTCCAAAGGCATTACCCAGTTAAAAGCCCCGGAAAAAGAAATGCGCATCTGTGCATTTCTCTGGACTTACTACGGTTATCCCACCTCTAATTATGAAGGGATCAACGTGGAAGTTATGCGGTGCCGCAACGGAGAAATCCTGGCCCGGCACGACCAGGAACGGGGATTTTCTGACCACGTGGATTATGTGGGCGGCGTTCCCGATTCGGGTACGCCCCATGCTATCGGTTATGCTAACAACAGCCATATTCCCTTTGCCCGCCCCTATATCAAATACACCCCCACCTGGTCCCGCTCCTTTATGCCCACCCGGCAGACCGAGCGGAACAAAGTCGCCAAAATGAAACAGATCCCAGTGCATGAGTTGATTCAGGACAAAGATCTGCTCTTTGTGGACGACTCGATTGTCCGAGGCACCCAGCTGCGGGAGACGGTGGAGTTTCTCTATGCCCATGGCGCAAAATCAGTGCATATGCGCTCGGCCTGTCCACCCGTCATGTATGGTTGTAAGTTCCTCAATTTTTCCCGCGCTACCAGCGAAATGGAACTGATTACCCGCCGGACCATTCTGGAGCTAGAGGGAGAAGAGGGCCTGAACCATCTGGAGGAATACAGCGACGCTTCCACTGAGCGCGGCCAAAACATGCGCCGGGCTATCGCGGAAAAATTCCACTTTTCCTCGCTGGACTTCCAGTCGCTGGACGGCGTAATCGAGTCCATCGGCCTGGAACCCTGTAAACTGTGTACTTACTGCTGGAACGGCAAAGAATAAAAAACGGAGGCGCTCTTTTATGAATTTATCCCGATCAGAAAGCTACGCCCAGGCGGGCGTGGATATTACCGCCGGCTATTTGGGCGTTCAAATGATGAAACCCCACATCGCCCGCACCTTTATTCCCGGCGTGTGCTCGGATGTGGGCGGCTTTGGCGGTTTATTTGCCCCCAATTTGGAAGATATGGAGGAGCCGGTTCTGGTTTCCGGTACCGACGGCGTGGGCACCAAACAGCGGATCGCCCAGTTGATGAACATTCACGATTCGGTGGGAATCGACTGTGTAGCCATGTGCGTCAACGATATTATTTGCTGCGGTGCAAAACCGCTGTTCTTCTTAGACTATCTGGCCATTGGCAAAAATGTGCCGGAAAAAGTAGCCGCTCTGGTTTCCGGCGTGGCCGAAGGCTGCGTCCAGGCGGGCTGCGCTTTGATTGGCGGAGAGACCGCTGAGCACCCCGGCATAATGGCCGAGGACGACTATGACCTGGCGGGCTTTGCCGTGGGTATCGCGGACAAACCCAAGCTGCTGAACAACAAAGATATGCGTCCCGGCGACGCCATCATTGCTCTCCCCTCTTCCGGATTGCACTCCAATGGATTTTCTCTGGTGCGTAAGGCGTTGAAAATTGAAACCGCTGATCTGAACCGATATGTCTCCGAACTGGGCGCCACCTTGGGTCAGACTTTGCTGACGCCTACTCGGATCTACGTCAAACCAGTGCTCTACCTGCTAGAGCGGGTGCGGGTGCGAGGTATCTCTCACATTACCGGCGGCGGCTTTTATGAGAATATTCCCCGCTGCCTGCCGGAAGGGCTTTCCGCCCGCATTGAGAAATCCGCCCTGCGCACTCCGCCTATTTTTGACTTGGTGCAACGGGCTGGCCTGATCCCTGAACGGGATATGTTCAATACCTTCAACATGGGCGTGGGCATGAGCCTGGTGGTCCGGGGCGAGCAGGCCGATCTGGCGATGCGCACGCTGCGTGCCGCAGGACAAGATTCTTATTTGATTGGTGAAATCGCCGAGGGCGAAGAAAAGGTCGTCCTGTGCTGACCCGGCGAATTGTCAGCGGATTTTCCGCCGGACTGCTGGTTTCTATTGGCGGCTGTGTCTTTTTTTCCTTCGACAGCCGGGATGTAGGGGCGATTTTGTTTTCGGTAGCTCTGCTGTCCATCTGCTATAAAGGCTATGCCTTGTTTACCGGAAGGGTGGGCTATCTGGCGGAAGACCACAGCCGGCAGGCCGTCTCCGCACTGCTGCTGGGGCTGCTGGGGAACACCTTGGGAACGCTGGCCGCTGGCTTTTGCGTTCAAGGCTTGATGAAAAAACTTTCCGACACCGCAAACACTCTCTGTCTGGCCAAGCTGGATCAGTCTACCCCGGAAACCTTGTTCCGTGCGGTGCTGTGCGGAGTGTTGATGTATCTTGCGGTCAGCATTTATAAGGAAAAACAGACCATTGCCGGCGTAGTTTTCTGTGTGCCGGTGTTTATTCTCAGCGGCTTTGAACATTCTATCGCCAATCTGTTTTACTTTGCCGCTTCGGGCATTGTGTCCCTGCGTGCCTTTGGCTATCTGTGGATCGTAATTGCCGGAAACGCCTTGGGAGGGCTGTTGCTCCCCCTGCTGGACCGGCTTGGCGGCAAAAAGGAGGTTCCCCATGGATAATTTTCCCCAAAAAATCTCTGCCGCCGTTTTGGTTTCAGGGGGCGGCACCAATTTGCAAGCGCTGATCGACGGGCAGGCTGCTGGAAAATTGCCCTCCGTTCAGTTGGCTCTGGTGATATCCAATCGAACTGGGGCCTACGCCTTAGAGCGAGCCAGACAAGCGGACATTCCCGCCTTGACCATTACCCGCAGGGCAAACGGCGGCACCCAAGAAGGTTTTGAAGCGGCTCTGCTGAACGCACTAAAGAACCACCATATCCAATTGATTGTTTTAGCGGGATTTTTAAGTATTTTAAGCGAAGACTTTATCCGCCGGTATAAAAACCGCATTTTGAACATTCACCCTTCTCTGATTCCCGCCTTTTGCGGCAAAGGGTTTTATGGGCTAAAAGTCCATGAGGCTGCATTGGAACGGGGCGTGAAGGTCACTGGCGCCACCGTCCATCTGGTGAACGAGATTCCCGACGGAGGCCGCATCCTGTTGCAAAAAGCGGTAGAGGTCCTGCCAAACGACACCCCAGAAACTTTGCAGCGCCGGGTAATGGAGCAGGCCGAGTGGACGCTTCTGCCCCAGGCCACCCAGCTGGTGGCACAACAATTGCTGGAGGAACAACATGACTGATTTGTTTGCATATCTAAAGGAACGGCCTTATCCTGGCCGGGGTATCTTGCTGGGCAGCCTGCCGGACGGACAGGAAGCAACTGCTTATTTCATCATGGGCCGCAGCGAAAACAGCCGCAACCGGATTTTTGAACCCACTGAAGATGGTATTCGCACCAAAGCCTTCGATGAAAGCAAGACGACTGACCCCTCTCTGATTATCTATCATCCTATCCGAAAAACCAATCGAGGCACCATCGTCACCAACGGCGACCAAACCGATACTCTGCGGGACTATCTGGAGATCGGCCAAAGCTTTGCCGCCGGCCTGCGCACCCGACAGTTTGAGCCAGACTGCCCCAATTGGACGCCCCGCATCTCTGGCCTGCGGGCGCTTGACGGCAGCTATCAGCTGTCCATCCTAAAAAGCGCCGATCCTCAAGGTTCGTCCTGTATCCGAAACTTTTTTGAATACCACGCCCAAGCCGGTAAGGGTCGTTTTATCAGCACCTATGAAGGCTTTGGCGGGCCGTTACCCTCCTTTCTTGGCGAACCAGTGGAAGTCTCTCTGCCCCAACTTTCGGCAAAAGAACTGTCTTTCAAGATTTGGGACGCGTTGGACCGCGATAACAAAGTTTCTCTCTATGTTTCTGTTGGAAACGATACGGTAATCCTTAACAAATATCAATAAAACAAGACCAGGAGGTCTGAACCTTTATGAAGGAACTGGAACTGAAATACGGCTGTAACCCTAACCAAAAGCCCTCCCGCATCTTTATGCGAGAGGGAACGCTGCCCTTGACTGTCCTTTCCGGCAAGCCGGGATATATTAACTTTTTAGATGCGCTGAACGCCTGGCAATTGGTGAAAGAGCTGAAACAGGCCACTGGCTTGCCAGCGGCGGCCTCTTTTAAACATGTTTCCCCCGCCGGCGCGGCAGTGGGTCTGCCCCTTACCGATACCGACCGGGAAATTTATTTTGTCAAACCAGACGCCCAGCTTTCCCCGGTTGCCTGCGCCTATATCCGAGCTAGAGGAGCCGACCGGCTGTGCTCTTTTGGCGACTGGGCGGCTCCCAGCGGCCCCTGTGACGCCGCCACCGCTTCCTATTTGAAGAATGAGGTCTCCGACGGCATCATCGCCCCTGGTTATACTGAAGAGGCCCTAGCCATTCTCCGTGAAAAAAAAGGCGGCGGTTATAATGTAGTTCAGATTGACCCCAACTATGTCCCCGCTCTGGCGGAACAAAAAGATGTGTTCGGCATCACCTTTGAGCAAGGGCGCAATGAGCTGAAGATCGGACCGCAACTACTGGACAACCTGGTAACCAAAAATAAGGAGCTGCCGGAGAGCGCCAAAGTGGACCTGCTGGTAGCTTTGATTACTCTGAAGTATACTCAGTCCAACTCGGTTTGTTATGTAAAAAACGGACAGGCCATCGGCGTGGGCGCGGGCCAGCAGAGCCGGATCCACTGCACCAGGCTAGCGGGCAGCAAGGCGGACACCTGGTATCTCCGCCAGTGCCCCAAGGTGCTGGAACTGCAATTCGCCAAGGGCATTAAACGTCCCGACCGGGACAATGCCATCGACATCTATATTTCCGATGAATACGAGGATATCTTGGCGGAAGGCGTCTGGCAGCGGTATTTCTCCGTCAAACCCCAGCCGTTGACCCCGGCGGAAAAAAAGACCTGGTTGGCCACCCAGACCGGCGTGGCTTTGGGTTCGGACGCTTTCTTCCCCTTTGGAGACAATTTGGAACGAGCTAAGAAAAGCGGCGTCTGCTATGTGGCCCAACCGGGAGGCAGCGTTCGGGACGACCACGTAATCGCCACCGCCGATAAATACAATATGGTTATGTGTTTCACCGGCGTTCGGCTGTTCCATCACTGATTGGAAATTTACCGAAAAGAAAGGGGAGTCCAGCAATATGAATCTTCTTGTTGTGGGAGGCGGTGGCCGGGAACATGCCATCATTCAAAAGCTTAAGGAAAATCCTTCCGTTACTCAGATCTATGCTCTGCCTGGGAACGGCGGCATCGCTCAAAACGCCCAATGCGTTCCAATCGCCGCCACCGATATTCCCGCTATTACCGATTTCGCAGTAAAACACCACATTGGGTTTGCGGTAGTGGCCCCCGATGATCCCCTGGTGTTAGGGGCAACCGACGCCTTGGAGGATGCAGGTATCCCGGTTTTTGGTCCCCGGAAAAATGCCGCCATCATCGAGGGCAGTAAGGTTTTCGCCAAGCAACTGATGCAAAAATACCATATTCCCACCGCGGCTTATGGAGTGTTTACCAATCTGAAAGAGGCGCTGGACTATATGGAGGACGCGCCGCTGCCCACCGTCATCAAAGCGGATGGCCTTGCCTTGGGAAAGGGGGTCATTATCGCCCAAACCCGGCAGGAGGCCCGCAACGCTCTTCGCTCCATGTTAGAGGATAAAATCTTTGGCGAGAGCGGCAACCGGGTAATTATCGAAGAATATCTGACCGGACCGGAGGTTTCTGTCCTTTCCTTTACCGATGGGGAAACCGTAGTCCCCATGGTATCCTCTATGGATCACAAACGGGCAAAAGACGGCGATCAGGGTCTCAACACCGGCGGCATGGGTACGGTTGCGCCCAACCCTTATTACACGCCGGAGATCGCTCAAATATGTATGGATACCATCTTTTTGCCCACCATCCGGGCTATGAAAGCGGAAGGCCGGCCTTTCCGAGGCTGCCTGTACTTTGGCTTGATGCTTACCCCAGAGGGACCCAAAGTGATTGAATATAACTGCCGGTTCGGCGATCCAGAAACCCAAGTGGTGTTGCCTCTGCTGGAGACCGATCTGCTCACTGTCATGCAAGCCACTGCTGCCGGAAAGCTTGCCCAAACCCCGATCTCCTGGAAGTCCGGCAGCGCCTGTTGCGTAGTGCTGGCATCTGAGGGCTATCCTACCCATTATGAAAAAGGCTTTCCCATCACTCTGCCCCAGTTGGCCGGGGACGAGCATATTTTTATCGCGGGCGCCAAAGAGGAAAACGGCCGGCTGATCACCTCGGGCGGTCGGGTATTGGGCGCGGTTTCTGTCAAAGACAGCCTTGCCGCAGCTATTCAAGGCGCTTACGACCTGGCTGGACGCATTCAATTTGACAATGCTTACTGCCGCCATGATATTGGACAGAAGGCCCTGGCGGCTAAGGAGGAGTGCTAATGGTTTACCGTGTATTTGTGGAAAAAAAGCCCGCTCTGGCCCATGAGGCCAACGGTCTGCTGACCGACCTGCAAACCTTTTTACAAATAAAAGGCCTGACCGGCCTGCGGTTGGTCAACCGGTATGATGTGGAAGGCTTGGACAAGGCGCTTTTTGACCGTTGTGTCAGCACTGTCTTTTCCGAGCCTCAGCTGGACAATATTTTGTGTCAACTGCCCCAGGACGCCGACGTTTGTTTCGCGGTGGAATATCTCCCCGGTCAATTCGACCAGCGAGCGGATTCGGCCGCTCAGTGTATCCAACTGCTCTCTCAGCAGGAGCGGCCTTTGGTTCGCTCGGCAAAAATTTATTTGCTGTATGGCCAGCTCTCCCAAGAGGACGTAGCCCAAATCAAGCATTACGTCATCAATCCGGTGGAGGCGCGGGAAGCTGGGTTGGAGCCCTATGCAACGCTGAAGGCTCAGTATCCCGCCCCCCAGCCGGTGGCCCAGGTAGCCGGCTTCTGCCAAATGGACGAGGACCAGCTGAAAGCGCTGCTGGCTGATAACGGTTTGGCCATGGACCTGGATGATTTGCTGCTGTGCCAGCGGCACTTCCAAGAAGAAGGTCGAAACCCCACTATCACTGAGATTAAAATTATTGACACCTATTGGTCAGCCCACTGCCGCCACACCACCTTCTCCACCCATCTGGACCGGATCGACATTCAAGACGAGGCAGTAAAACGGTCTTATGAGCGGTATTTGGCTGCCCGAGAGGAAGTCTATGGCGCGGAAAAAGCTGCCAGACGGCCGAAAACCCTGATGGATCTGGCCACTATCGGCGCCAAACTGCTAAAAAAACAAGGTCTGCTGCCTGATCTGGATGAAAGCGAGGAAATCAACGCCTGTTCCATTCACCTCCCCGCCCAAGTCAACGGGGAAAATCAGGACTGGTTGCTGATGTTTAAAAATGAAACCCACAACCACCCAACCGAAATTGAACCTTTTGGCGGGGCGGCTACCTGCATCGGCGGCTGTATTCGGGATCCGCTGTCCGGCCGGGCCTTTGTCCATCAGGCTATGCGGTTTACCGGCGGCGGCGACCCCCGGAAACCGCTATCCGAAACCTTGCCTGGAAAGCTGCCCCAGCGCAAACTGGCGCAGACCGCTGCGGCGGGCTATTCTTCCTACGGAAACCAGATCGGTTTAGCCACCGGACACGTTGCGGAGGTCTATCATGAAGGTTATCTTGCCAAACGTTTGGAGTGTGGCGCAGTAGTGGCCGCCGCTCCGGCGGACCATGTGCGGCGGGAACGGCCCGCCCCTGGCGACGTAGTAATCCTTTTGGGCGGACGAACCGGTCGGGACGGCGTGGGCGGCGCCACCGGTTCCTCCAAGTCTCATGATCTGCACTCTCTGGAAGCCTGCGGCGCTGAGGTGCAAAAAGGCAACGCTCCTGAGGAGCGCAAGCTCCAGCGGCTTTTCCGAAACGGCGAAGTCACCCGGATGATTAAACGGTGTAATGACTTCGGCGCAGGCGGCGTCAGTGTGGCCATCGGTGAGTTGGCTGATGGATTGGATATCCATTTAGATGCGGTGCGCAAAAAATATGAAGGTCTGAATGGTACTGAACTGGCAATCTCTGAGTCTCAGGAGCGAATGGCAGTGGTGGTAGCCGCGGAGGACGCCGCTGCTTTGATTGCCGCCGCACAGGCAGAAAATTTGGAAGCTTATCCGGTAGCGACGGTGACAAAAACGCCTCGGGTAGTTCTTCATTGGCAGGGACAAAAAGTGGCGGATTTGAGCCGGGCCTTTTTAAATACCAATGGCGCGGAAAAACACGCTCAAGTCTCCATTCCGGCAATAAACCGGCAGCGTTCCGGCGATACCGGTTCTCTCTGTAAAATGGCCTCCAGCCTAAAATGCGCCTCCCGTCGGGGCCTGGTGGAACGATTTGACTCTACCATCGGAGCAGGAAGCCTGCTGATGCCTTTCGGGGGCAAAACCCAGCGCACCCCTGCCCAAGCCATGGCGGCTCTGCTGCCGGTATTGCCAGGACAAGAAACCGATCAGGGCAGCGTAATGGCCTGGGGTTTTGACCCAGAGGCCCTGTCCAACAATCCCTATCAAGGGGCTTATGACGCGGTTGCGCTCTCTCTGGCCAAACTGACGGCGGCAGGCGCTGATTATCGGAAAGCCTACCTTTCCCTTCAGGAGTTCTTTGAAAAACTGCGAGATGAGCCTGCTCGTTGGGGCAAGCCCTTTGCCGCCTTGCTAGGCGCGCTGGACGCCCAGCTGGATTTTGGCGCGGCGGCCATCGGCGGTAAGGATTCCATGTCGGGTACCTTCCTGGATCACGACGTTCCTCCCACCCTGATCTCCTTTGCCGTCGCCCCAGTAAAAGCAGGAGAGATTCTCACCCCAGAATTTAAAGAAGCGGGTCACCCAGTGTATCTTTTTTCAGAGGACGGTCTTGATGGAAATCCGGAAAACCGAAAGGCTGCCTGGGAAGAATTTTATGATTTGCATCAGCGTGGCAAGATTAAAGCCGCCTGGGCTGTTGGCGCCGGCGGTATGGCGGAAGCCGTTATGAATATGTCTTTTGGTAATCAGATTGGCTTTCATTCGCTGGACAAAGGCGGTCCGGCCTGGTATGCGGCCCGGCCTGGAGCTATTTTAGCGGAACTGGCTGAGGATTTTGGCAACTGCCACCCAAAAGGGCTGTGGACCAAGATTGGCCATACCACCCAGCAATCAGTGGTCGCCATCGGAGAGGATTCGGCTTCCATTGCGGAGCTTCTTTCCCTCAACGAAAGCGTACTCAACGATATTTATCCCACTGACGCCGCTAGTGAAGGCGACGTGCCTGCCTTTACCTATGACAAAGGTTGCTTTGCCGCTCCCGCAGTAAAATCTGCCAAACCTCAAGTGCTGATCCCGGTATTCCCCGGCACTAACTGCGAATATGACGCCGCTCGAGCAATGGAAGCAGCAGGCGCTCAGACTCAAATTGTAGTAATCAACAATTTGACAGCCCAAGGAGTGGCCCAATCCGTAGAGGGATTCGCCAAAACCTTGGAGCAGTCTCAGATAATATTCCTCCCCGGCGGCTTTTCCGGCGGCGACGAACCAGATGGGTCGGCCAAATTTATCACCGCCTTTTTCCGCAATCCGGCCATTTCCCAAGCCACAATGGACCTGCTCAACCGGCGGGACGGTTTGATGATCGGTATCTGCAACGGCTTTCAAGCCCTAATTAAGCTTGGACTAGTGCCCTATGGCAAGATCATCGACACCGATGAAAACTGCCCCACTCTGACCTACAACGTTATTGGGCGGCACCAATCCAAGTTGGTACGTACCCGGGTATGCACCAATAAATCCCCTTGGCTGGCCGAAACCCAACCCGGCGACATTTTCACCGTACCCATCTCCCATGGCGAGGGACGGTTTCTGGCGTCCCAAAAGTTGGTGGAACAGCTAGCTGAAAACGGACAGATTGCCACTCAATATGTAGATTTGAAGGGCAACCCCACCATGGACAGCGCCTTTAATCCCAACGGCTCTATTTGCGCAGTCGAAGGCATCACCTCTCCCGATGGACGGATTTTTGGCAAAATGGGCCACTCGGAACGTGTGGGCAGACATCTTTACCGGAACGTTCCCGGAAACTACGAGATGGGCCTCTTCCGATCGGCGGTTAAATATTTTAAATAAGGAGGGGCAATTATGGCTGTAATCCTGGACGGAAAAGCCCTGGCAAAAACCATCCGGCAGCAGGTGGCGGCAGAGGCCGCCGCCTTGCCCCGCCGCCCTGGACTGGCGGTGATTTTGGTGGGAGAGGACCCAGCCTCCCAGCTCTATGTCCGCAACAAGGAAAAAGACTGCCAGCAATGCAATATTCAAAGCTTTGAACACAAGCTGCCGGCAGATACCACCGAGGAGACCTTACTGACACTGATCGCCCAGCTAAACAACGACCCGGCGGTGGACGGCATCCTCGTGCAGCTGCCAGTTCCGCCTCATATCCATGAAAAGCGTATTCTGCGGGCGATCTGTCCCGATAAGGACGCCGATGCTTTCCATCCGGAAAACGTGGGAGAAATGGTTACCGGGAACCCAGTGGTCTGGCCCTGCACCCCTTTTGGAGTGATGGAACTATTGCGAGCCTACCACATCCCGGTGGCAGGCAAACACTGCGTGGTGCTAGGCCGATCCAACATTGTGGGCAAACCCATGGCCTTACTGTTGCTGCGGGACAATGGGACAGTGACCGTCTGCCACTCCGGCACCGGCGATTTGGCCGCTGAAACCCGGCGAGCGGATATCCTGGTCTCAGCTGTTGGTAAAGTCGGCCTGGTCTCAGCCGATATGGTGAAGGAAGGAGCCGCCGTCATTGACGTGGCCATGAACAGGGGCCCTGACGGCAATTTCTGCGGCGACGTAGATTTTGCCGCAGTGAAGCAAAAAGCCGGCTGGATCACACCGGTACCCGGCGGCGTAGGCCCCATGACCCGGGCCATTCTTATGCGAAACGTGCTGGCCGCCTCCAAGGCCCGGCAACGTTTAAAAAAATAAACCAAAATACCCAAGTTATTCGCTTGGGTATTTTTTCGTAGAAAATGGATCAAATACCGCTGGGAAACAGACTTTATCGCCCGACTATCATCCGGCTCATCCAAATCCGCTCATTCTGAACCCCACAGCAGAACCGAAGGCCGTCAGCAGACTCAACTAAAAGGCCATTGTAACGCTGGTTTTAGTATATTTGTTGGGTTTTTACTGTCCTGATAACAACGCTATCCTTTTGTTAAAATATATCTACCTGTGCGATTTCTGCCGGCGCTGTATTCATTTTCCTCTGCTCTCGCAACAAGTCAAACTTTTGCCGGTTTTTTGTCGAATTATTTTTCTAGACATGATATAAAATATTTCTTAATACTTTCTTAAAGAAAATACCTTGACAGACGAGGTATTTTGGTGTATGATAAAGCCACCATCAAGGAATGGAGGAACCCAAATGTCACTGACATCCGATATCATCCGCGGCCATACGGAAACCATCATTCTGGCCCAGCTGTTACATCACGACAGCTATGGCTATGAAATCAACAAATCCATCCGCGACCGCACCAACGGCGACTATGAAGCCAAGGAGGGTACGCTGTATACCGCCTTCCGCCGGCTAGAACAGGCCGGGTACATCCGCTCCTATTGGGGGGATGAAAGCAGCGGCGCCCGCCGCCGGTATTATGGAATCACCGACGAGGGACGGGCATATTATCAGGAAAATAAAGAGGATTGGCTAAAAATCAAGGGTATTATCGACCGTCTGATTGAAGCTGACACCACAGAAGGAGGCAACTGACAATGAATGAGCAACTGCGTGAACTGGTAAAGGAGCGTCTGTCCAACGCGGTGAATTGTCCGGCCAAGGACGATGTGATCGAAGAAATCACCGCCGATCTCACCGAAAAATACAACGATCTGGTAACCGGCGGCATGGAACCGGAAGCGGCTATGGCCCAGATGCAGGACAGCATGGGCGACCTCAGCGAGGTGGTGGACTTTATCAATGAGGCCAACCGCCGCAGCGAGGAGGCCAATAAAACCAGCAACAATCCCTTTGCCGGCCTGGATGATCTGATGCGCCAGCTGGGCAAGAGCCTGAAGCCTTCGATGAAAGAGGTAGCCGGCGACCTGAAAAACGCAGCGAACCATTTCTCCGCTGCTGCCCGTGGGGCTGCTCGGGAAGCCAAAGGCCCCCTCCAGGACATTGCCCGCAGCGTCAAGGACAGTGTAAAGTCGGCGGCAAAAAGCGTCTCGTCTACCTTTGACGGGCGGAAATATCGGTATGATTACACCGTTCCTGCTACAGAGCTGACCGGCGTGGAAGTACGCACCAGCGGTGGAGACGTGACTTTCGGCGTATCCCAAGATGATAATATTTATATTGTGGAGCTGTCGGCCAGCGAGCTTACTGAGGATAAGCTGGCCCGCATCGTTTCTCAGGACGGAGTTCTCCACATTGCTCAAGGACAAAAATTCAGCGCAGGATCAGTGCTTTTTAACTATGGGATGCTGTCCTCCGACTTTGAGGTTTACCTGCCCCAGCGAGCCTGGCAAACGGTAAACGTCACCACCATTGGTGGCGACGTGGTGCTGGAACGGGATCTGGAGGTTTCCGAGCTGTCTCTCCACACTACCAGCGGCGATTTGGAATGTCCCGATCTTCGCTGCGGCGCAGCCAAGATCCAAACGGTCAGCGGCGACGTCCGCACCAGCGGGGCCTTTGATCAACTGAAGGTTTCCTCGGTGTCGGGAGACTGTGACGTCAGCGGCACGGCCAAAAGCCTTGTTATCAACACCACCAGCGGCGATTTAGGCATCCATCTTACCGATATGCCTCAAGAACTGAAAATGGACACTGTCTCAGGAGATACCCGGCTTCATCTGCCGGACAACGACGGCTTCACCCTGCGGTATCAGCGGGTATCCGGCGACGTGCGGTCGGACTTTGACCTGAAAACCTCCCTGAATGCCAAAAGCGGAACGGCGGTTTACCTTTCCGGCGGCTCTGGCCGGGATTACAGCATGCAAACCATCTCTGGAGATCTGCGAATTTTTCGCCGGTAAGTTTTCTTCGTTAACCACACATACTATTCAGGATTTTGGAAAAAGGGGGACCTTTTCATGAAACGGATTTATAAAGACCGTCAGAATAAAATGATTTGCGGCGTGTGCGCTGGCGTGGCCGATTATTTCAATATTGACCCTCCCATCGTCCGGGTGATCTGGGGCGTGCTGGGCCTGGCCTATGGCTCGGGACTGTTGGCGTATATCGTATGTGCTTTTGTTTTCCCAGATAAACATCAAGTTATGTAAGCGATTTTGCTCACTCTTTACAAACTTTATAGCAGACGCCCCGTCTGATAAGACGGGGCATCTGCTTCTTTTTTAATAAACTACCTTGCCTAACGCTGACTGAATCAACTCGGAAGCCAAAATCCCGGTTTTGTTTCGTTCATCCAAAATAGGATTGACTTCCACCATGTCCATAGACACCAATTCCCCGCTTTCCGCCAGAATTCCCCCCGCCAAAAAAGCCTCCCGAGCCGTAAGGCCGCTATGCACAACCGTTCCAGTGCCAGGGGCGGCCTCGGGCGTGATGGCGTCCACATCAAAACTGAGATGGATACCAGCGGTATCCTTTCCCGCCATTTGGATGGCCTGCCGAATTACCTGATGCATCCCCAACTGATCTACCAGATTGATGGGAAAGACAGTGACCCCCGCCTCCTTCATTCTGGT
>CATJIY010000177.1 GCA_949740695.1 uncultured Eubacteriales bacterium | reverse complement strand
TGATTCCATCGCCTCCTTTGCAAGAAGCTGTATGAATTTCGCTTTGGATACCAAACAAGACCTTTGGTTCGCCACCAAGGACACCATTTCCAAATCCTATGACCACCGGTTTAAAGACATTTTCGCGGAAGTTTACGAAACCGAGTACCGGGAAAAATTCGAATCCGCCGGAATCGAGTACTTCTACACCCTTATCGACGACGCCGTCGCTCGGGTTATTCGTTCGGAAGGCGGCTATATCTGGGCCTGCAAAAACTATGACGGCGACGTGATGTCCGACATGGTGGCCACTGCCTTTGGAAGCTTAGGGCTGATGACCTCAGTGCTGGTCTCCCCCGACGGGGTATACGAGTATGAAGCCGCCCACGGCACGGTACAGCGCCATTACTACAAGCATTTAAAGGGCGAAAAAACCTCCTCCAACTCCATGGCGACCCTGTTCGCCTGGACAGGCGCTCTGCGCAAGCGGGGAGAGTTAGATCATCTCCCTGCGCTTTGCGAGTTTGCCGGCAAGCTGGAAAAAGCCTCTGTTCAAACCATTGAGGAAGGCGTCATGACCGGCGATCTCATCCCCCTGTGTTCCCTTCCGAACAAGCGTAAGGTGGATACCGAAACCTTTTTGCGAGAAATCGACAGCCGTTTACAGCAATTGCTGTAAAACCCGCTGTACTGGGGATGGCCCTCTTATGAGCGGCCCCATCCCCAAAACTTGATCTCCGAGTCCTGTTTGAAAACGAGTCGCGTATCCGACGCGGAAAGGGTGTCGCCCGATGGACTTCTCCAGTTTGCAAACAGGCTCCAGGATAAGGAGCTTTTACCATGGCAAAAGGTAATGTTTCTCTTTCTGTGATCCGGCGCCTTCCCCGCTATCATCGTTTTCTGCGGGAGCTGTCGGACAACGGTATCGTGCGCATTTCCTCTGGCGATTTGTCGAAACGTATGGGGCTGACTGCTTCCCAGATCCGGCAGGATCTCAACTGCTTTGGCGGGTTCGGCCAACAGGGCTACGGCTATAATGTGAAAGATTTGTACGACGAAATCAGCAAAATATTGGGCCTTGGCATCCCCCGCAAGACGGTTCTCATCGGAGCGGGCAATTTGGGGCGGGCCGTTACCCAGCATATGGACTTTTCCGCCCGCGGGTTTCAACTCATCGGCATGTTTGATACAAACCCCTCCCTCATCGGTCAAAAAATCGGCGGCGTGGAAATATATGACAGCAGCTTAATCGGCGAATTCTGCGAAAAACACCACCCCGCCGTCGCCATTCTTTGCATCCCGAAAGAGGCGGCTTACGAATTGGCGGCAGTGCTGATTTCCCACGGGATCAAAGGCTTTTGGAATTTCAGCCACTATGATCTGACCATTGATTACGACGGCATTGCAGTGGAAAACGTCCATTTAGGAGACAGCCTTTCCACCCTCTGTTACCGGATCCATGAGTTGGAATGCCCCAATGGGGAACAACGCCTGAATGAACAACCTCCGAACTAAAAAATGACAAAAATCTCAGATTTTTTTCTTGACAAAGCCACGCAAAAGAGATATAATCATTTTGCGTGATGTCAACGGGATGTAGCGCAGTTTGGTAGCGCGCTTCGTTCGGGACGAAGAGGCCGCAGGTTCGAATCCTGTCATCCCGACCAAGCAAAATGCTTGAGCCTTGGCTCAAGCATTTTTTGTTTGTTCCCAAGCCCCAATGACAAAACTGAGGCAGAGCGCAAACATCATGATAGGAAAAATGGACAGCGGACGGGAATCAGACCTTCGTTTTGTCCGGTACAGCTCCTGTGCCGCCGGAAGTAGTTTTCTTGTCCAAGCTAAATGAAAGGGGTATCACAACAATGTCGAATCCGACGAAATTTCGCCGCTTTGGCGTCATGCTGGACTTTTCCCGGAATGCGGTTATGAATCTTCCCTCCATCAAAAAATGGATTGATTTGACCGCCGATATGGGCTACAACACTCTTTTGCTTTATATGGAAGACACCTATGAGGTGGACAATCAGCCCTATTTTGGCCACCTCCGGGGACGGTATTCCCAAAAAGAATTGAAGGAAATCGACGACTACGCCTTTGAAAAAGGAATGGAAGTCATCCCCTGCATTCAGACTCTTGCGCACTTAAATGCGATTTTCCGTTGGCCCCATTACATGAAGATGTGGGATTGCGACGATATTTTGCTGGCCGGCGACGACAAGGTCTATCAACTGGTGGAGGACATGTTCTCCACTTTGGCAAAATGTTTCCGCAGCCGCGTGGTCAACATCGGTATGGATGAAGCCCACATGCTGGGCCGCGGCCAATATATGACCAAAAACGGCGTCCATGACCGGTCTGAAATTTTAGTCGATCATCTGAACAAGGTTGCAAAAATTGCCGCCGGTCACGGCCTTGAAGTGACCATGTGGGCAGATATGTTCTTCCGCTTGGCAAGCGGCGGCGATTATTATGTGGAAGAGCTTCACGTTTCTGACGAAGTGAAGGCCAAAATCCCCGATAACGTCAATCTGATCTACTGGGATTACTATTCGTCGGATAAAAAACGCTATGACAAGCAAATCAAGATGCATTCAGCCATTAAAGAAGGAATCTGGTTTGCCGGCGGAATTTGGAGCTGGACCGGCTTTACCCCTCATAACAGCTTCAGCATCGACGCCACCACCGCCGCGCTGGAAAGCTGCATTGAAAACAAGGTGGAGAACGTCTTTTTGACCATGTGGGGCGACAACGGCTCCGAATGCTCCAAATTCTCCTGCTTACCGGCTCTCTACTATTCGGCGGAGTACGCAAAGGGAAACACCGATTTAGAAGCCATCAAAAAAGGCTTTGAAGAAAAATACGGCATCCCCTTTGACACCTTTATGTTGCTGGAATTAACCGGTACGCCCGATGCGAGAAAAGCAGACCATCCCCTCAACCCGGCCAAATATATGCTGTACAATGACTGCTTCATGGGCATCTTTGACGGCACCGTAGAGGATAGCGACGCCGCAAGCTACACTGTCTGCGCCGAAAAGTTGGCTGCTATGAAAAACGAACCCACCTGGGGCTACCTGTTCGAGACCATGGAAGCTCTGTGCAATGCTATGGCCCTGAAATACGACATCGGCCTGCGCACCAGAAAGGCGTATCTTGCAAAGGACAAAAAAGCCCTTTCCGCTTTGATCGCCGATTACACCAAGCTGATCGAGAAAATCACTCTCTTCTACACCGCGTTCAAAAACCAGTGGGAAAAGGAAAACAAACCCCACGGCTTTGACGTACAGGACATCCGCTTAGGCGGCCTAATCCGCCGGGTAGAGCACTGCAAAGAGCGTCTCCAAAGCTACTTAGACGGAAAATTGGAGCGCATTGAGGAACTGGAAGAACCGGTTCTGGATTGGCAGGGCAAAGGCGAGGTAGAGACCGCTGGCGCCATCCCCTACAACCAGTGGAAAAACAACTTCACTGCCAATGTGATTTAGTGCGCCGCCCCATAGGGGTTTTGGCAGGCTATGAGTCCATATATACTCAAAGGGAGCTTATCGCTATTTGCGACAAGCTCCTTTTTTAGCGCCACTTTGTACAATCATCTGAATTGATTCTGGCTGTTTCGGCATCAGGCCGTACCAAGCGGCGGATGAGCCTTAAATGAGGGAATTGGCTTGCTGTCTTCCCCATATTCCAGCTTCTTCATTAAAAAATCGGAGGGAAGAAATCCGACTTTGGATACCTTTGTCATCCAAAATTGAGAATAACATCCCTCAAAGCGGGTTCCAGCCATATCAGCTTTGCAGATACACCGGCACCCCAGCGGATTGCAAAAAGCAAGCGGCAGCGGTCATCTCATGGGGGCTTGGAATCCAATCCCGGTGCTCTTCCGCCTCGCGCCCGACAAGCCTTGCCTTGGAGGCAGCATAGGCATGATAGGGCAGCAAATGCACTCCGGCGCAGTGGGCCAGACGATGATACCAAGCGGCAATCTGCTCAAGATGCTCTGTTTGCAGAT
>CATJIY010000176.1 GCA_949740695.1 uncultured Eubacteriales bacterium | reverse complement strand
TCCATGGGCATTAGCTTTCCATAGAGCGGATAAATCAAAAAATAATTGATGGGTAAGCTTAACACTGCCGATACGGTACATCCAGTAAGCGAGCCAATCAACGCGCCCTTACGGCTCTTGCGTTTTTGATAAATCAATCCAGCGGGGATTACGTACAAGCACCCCAAAAGAAAGTTGGACAACTCGCCGATGCCGCCGGTGGGGTTGCCGCCCAGGAAGATATGAAGCACATTTTTTATCAGGCAAACGATGGCGCCCGAAATAGGTCCATAGGCAAAGGAGGCCAGTAGGGCAGGCAGCTCAGAAAAATCCAGCTTGATGAAAGCTGGCATCACCGGGACAGTGAGCTCCACAAACATCAAAATAAATCCCACTGCGCTGAGCATGGCGAGGGCCGCGATTTTACGGGTTTGCAAAGAGGATTTGGTGCGCATAAGGTTCCTTTCCGGCGAAGAGGGGCCATATTGGCGTTTGCTTCGCCCAGATATGGCCCTTGGATTTGTAAAAACACCCTGCAATACCCGAAAAAGGGCACAGCAGGGCGCAGCTTTACAAGCCATATCTTCTTCCATCCAGACTATACTGTTGGTCCCGGAGTTTCACCGAGTCAACCTCAAGCAGTAAGCTTGGGGGTCGCGGACTTTACCGCCAGTGGGGAATTACACCCCGCCCTGAAGAAATATTTACGGTGACAGTATAGCACCGGCGTTAACGCTTGTCAAGGGTAGATTTCAAACGTCTCTTTTCAGGAAAGTGTTGCCGGGATATGACTTCGGCGTTTTCTACAAAAGCATATTGATATAACAGGGACGCTGTGCTATAATCGACTCGACAAATGGGGATTTATAGAGGCAAGAAAATGAATTTAAAGATAATCAATACAATGTGGTCAATAAGTTTAATGGTAATTGGCATCGCAACAATTTTTTTGGTAGGAGCTAATGTTTTTGCGATAAAGTTGCCTGATGTGATAGTAAGAACATTGGGGATAATTGATTTAGTTTCACTTCTTGTTTTAGCATTTTCAACTGTAAAAAAGACAAAAAGCAAGAAGTAAAATTCCGACTTATCGGGCAGTCATCCATCGACAGATGACTGCCCGCTTTGGATATTTTGACGAGTGGTTTGACGAAACAGCTTTCGGCAACACCAATCTGAAAAGGGAGTTTCAAACGCTAGGCTGATAAAATCTTCCTTTGGTTGTGAGAAGGTCTAATACGCAATCAACTATTTGCGGTACGGCAATATCCCTCTACAGATGCCCAAAGGCTTCAGTGATTTCAGGAGGAATGATGATGAGAAGGCCAGAAGAACTGTTCGCGCTATTTGAAAAAATTGCGGTGGAAGATCAAAGAATTCGGGCGATGACGCTGGAAGGCAGCCGGGTCAATCCAAACGTGACGCCAGACCGGTGGCAAGACTATGATATTACTTTTCTGGTAACCGATGTGGACAGTTTCCGGCAGTCGGATCAATGGTTGGACATATTTGGGGACAAAATTTTTATGCAAAAGCCGGAAGCAATGGAGTTGTTTCCGCCGGATTTTCCAAACGGATGGTTTTCTTATTTAATGCTGTTTTCAGACGGGGTAAAGATTGATCTTACTTTGGTGCCGGTTTCAGATGCGCGTGATTATTTTGAGCAGGACCCGTTGATTCAGGTGTTGTTGGACAAAGATCAAATTTGCCCGGGAAATCTGCGCCCTACAGATGAGGCGTTTTGGATACAAAAGCCCAGCGAGACTTTTGTTCACGATTGTGCGAATGAATTTCTTTTTGTAAGCACCTATGTGGCGAAAGGATTGCTGCGGGGAGAATTGCTTTTTGCCAACTGGCATTTTGAACAAATTTTGCGGAAAGAACTGCATCGGATGCTGGGGTATCTCGCCGGTGTAAAAAAAGGCTTTCCGCTGAATACAGGTAAACATGATAAATGGCTGCTTCCATTTTTATCAGAATCTCAGCGTACGCAGCTGTTAGGAACTTACCGGCTGGACAGCATGGAATCCGCTTGGAACGCCCTGTATGCGGCAATGGATCTGTTTGAGGAGGCGGCCCAAGAGGTATGCGGCGCGCTTTCTTATCCCTCCATAAATGGTGACGCGAAAAGGGTGCGGGGATATATAAAAACGTTAAAAGAACTGGAATAATGGATTTGGCAGGCAAAAGACGCTCTTATACCGGCTGGCCGGACAGATAGACCTGCCGAATGGTCCAATCTGGATTGGCCAGCACGAGGTCAGCCTGCCTGCCAGGTTGCAGCGTCCCACAGATTTGCTCTAGCCCGGCGCTTTTTGCGGGAATCCGAGTGGCGGCGGCAGCTGCCTGTTCCGGGGCGACGCCGGCTTGTATCAGGTTTGTCATGCCTTCCCAGCAAAAGGTCACCGAACCGGCGAGGGTGCCGTCGGACAAGGCGGCCCGATGCCCTTGAACCGTGACCTGCTGGCCGCCTAAGGAATACGCGCCGTCGGAAAGGCCGCAGGCGGCCATTGAGTCGGAAATAATCAATCCGCGGCTGCCAAGCGCGGCAAAGGTAGCCTTGAGCACTGCGGGATGAATATGGATTCCATCGCAGATGACCTCGGCCAAGCAATCTCCTGCCAAGGCGGCGCCTACTAGCCCGGGTTCCCGATGATGCAGACCGGTCATAGCGTTATACAGGTGGGTTACTTGGGTTGCGCCGGCGGAAAAGGCTTGCCGGGCGTCTTCGTATCCGGCGGAAGTGTGGGCCAGAGAAATCCGCTTTTTTCCTGCGCATTGCCGGATAAAATCCAACGCCCCGGGCAGGCAGGGATCAAGGGCGATCACACGAATTTTCCCATTGGCCATCTGGTCCAACCGGGCAAAAAAAGCGGAGTCTATGGAAGAAAGGCAATCTGCC
>CATJIY010000175.1 GCA_949740695.1 uncultured Eubacteriales bacterium | reverse complement strand
GCAGAATCATCATGCCAATAGAAATCAGGAAAATAAAGGGCGCCAACCAGCCATCCAGCAAAACCACCATCGCCACACAGGCGCACAGCACCGCCAGGCCCACATAAATTGGCTCTTCTTGCTCACATAAATCCTTCAGATCGGTGACCAAAGCCGACATGCCAGACACAAAGCACTGCTCTCCCGCAATGACGCGAATTTCCCGGATGGCGTCCATCGTAACATCCGCCGAAGTGGCGCTGTCAAAAAAGACAGCCATCATAGTGGCGTTTTCAGTGTTAAACGCCTGGTAAAACTTATCAGGCAGCAGCTCCATGGGCAGCGTCACATCGGCTAGAGATGTATACCACAAAACGCTCTCCACATGATTCACCTGTTGAAACCGCTTCACCAGCTGAGCAATGTCCTTAGGCGACATATCTTCCACGATTACTAAGGAAAACCCACCCTTTCCAAAGTCCTCCAGCAACGTGTTCTGCCCGATTACCGTATCCATATCCTCTGGTAAATAATTAAGCATATCATAATTGATCCGCGTTCCTGCTATTCCCAAAAACGAGGGAATCATCAATACCAGCGTCACAACAAGGATGGGTACGCGCCAGCGCACCACCCCTTTGGCAAATCTCATAAAAAATCCAACCTCACTTTCTATGCTTTCCCGCTAATGCAGGGATTTCAAAAAATCATATAACCATTATTTTTAAACGACCTTACCCACTTAGCCCATTGCGTTTGGTCTGCTCTCCTCTGAACTCGCCTTCTCATAACTACAAACACTTTCAATGATATCGGGCTGCTGATTACCGATAACCTTCACCGAAGTAATTACCGTACAGACATTTAAAATGCTCTCAAACAGCAGCGCCAACCCCAGTAAAACTGCCAACACCCGCATGCTTTCGCTGGGCTGAAACAGCAAGGTCCCGCCGCACCCGGAGGTAATCGCTGAAACAGTCAGGATCACCCACCAGGTACGGATGCCAAACGCCTTTGCCTCCAACGAAATCTGAATTTTCAGCAATCCGTCCATTAAAAAGAACAACCCTAAGGTAATGCAAAAGAAAGTAAACAACCGTTCCGGACGAGCCAGCAGCGCCATTCCCAAAACAATCAATAAGATGCCCAAAGCCAGATCATACTGAAAAGCCAGCTGGTACAAATCTTTGGAAAAATATCCAATTAGCTTTACCACACCAAATAAAATCAGCAAAACGCCGCATAACGTTCCCAATACGGTAATGGAAAAATCGGGCGCAAAGACCAGAAGCAGGCCAAGAACAAACATAGCCCCCGACAACACGATATAGCCGATCTTAGCCGCTTTCATAAATTTTACTGAACGCATACCCGCGCTCCTTTCCCTTCTTAATCAGTGATCTCTTTTACCTATCCGCCCACCAAAGCCGACCAGCGACAATTTTCATCAACGAACGTACCCAATCACCTTTGACACAAAAATAATCGGTGCTTTTCGGAGACTGGGAATCACTAGCCTTTATAACAGATAGCGCTTATCACAGTTCGAAGCTTTTTCATAATCGTAGCTACGTTCCTTCCCATCCAACTCTTTTCTCTACCCCTCCGTTTCGCAATATCGCTTTTGTCCTTTTCAGTATAACAAAAGGGAATTTTTTTCCCATGGACAGATTTTTACGCTTGCCTAAAAACTTGACACTAAAGAAAAACTGTCTAAATTTCAGGCAAAACCGCCTCTTTGCCCAAAACATCAAATGGAAAAAGCCAGCCCATAAAACATGGGCTGGCGCATATTCTAACTTGCATATTTGTACATGCGAAATCTTGCCGGCAGCGGACAACCCCTACAGGCATCAAAAAAATGGCTGCGGTTACTGACAGCGCTTAATCATGTCATCCAAAATATCGCGAAATGCCGCGAACAAATGCCGCAAAGAGGCGACGGCACTTTCCGACATACCTGCGTTAATCCAATCAATAAACAAACCAATTAGCTCGCATTTAAAAAATAATACCAGCCCTTCTCGCTCGTCCGGCGGCACTGCCTCCGGTTTTAGTTCCGCATCAAAATAAGTAGAAACCACATAATGACACACTCGAATCAATTGCGTTTCATACAGGTTCCGGCTAGCCGAATGATACACATGATAGATTGCTTTTTTATTCTCCAAGATAAACTGAACAGTTGCTTCCGCGCCTTCCTCCAAAGAGGGAATGGTGGGGTACTTTTTCATGAAGGTATTGGCTAAATCTAAAAGAATTTCTTCCAAAAGCGCGGGAATATCCCGAAAATGATAATAAAAAGAGTTGCGGTTGACGCCGCAATCTTCCACAATATCCCGAACGCTGATTTGATTGATTGGCTGCTGACGCAGCAACTTCCAAAAAGACGCTTTAATTGCTTGCTTCGTGAAGTTTGGCATCTCCCGTTCCTCCGTCAACTGTCTGCCAATTGGTTTTTATTCCTTCTGTCCGCAACAGGATTCAAATCTGGATAAACATTGAAAATATTTTAGCAGGCTTTCCCACAGCTGTCAAGAAATCAAAACAAACGTCTTTTCCAAAAAAAATCAGCCCAGAGAAAATTCCAGGCTGACAATAGATGATGTATGCTCTGTTGTTTCACGCCAACGCCTTGAACAGCAATATCGCGCCTCCCAATATCACCAATACCAATCCGGTGGAGCGGTTCAGCGTCTTTGGGGAAGCCTTGTTGGCAAAAACTGCGGCTATCCGCGCCCATACAAAAGTAAAACCTACGCATAGACCGAACACCGTCCAATCAGGCGTTCCACCAATAGCAAAATGAGCTGCCGCCCCTGTCAGCGCGGTAAACGTCATAATAAAGACGCTGGTACCCACTGCGGTTTTTAGCTCATAACCCAGCGCCCAAGTCAAAATCAACAACATCATCATGCCGCCGCCCGCTCCGATAAAACCGCAGATCAGCCCAATCACAATTCCGCATACGATTGACTGCACCGCACGCTTTTCCACAGAAACCTGGGCCATAGCTTCTTTGGTGGTCGTCACTGGCTTAATGAGAAACTTAATCCCCAAAAGCAAAGTCACCACCACCGAAAAACTCCCCATCGTAGCGGCGGGTACCAGACTGGCTAACACACTGCCCACTACAGTAAACGCTAATACGCTGACCATCATAATCAG
>CATJIY010000174.1 GCA_949740695.1 uncultured Eubacteriales bacterium | reverse complement strand
CTGCCATTGAGCCACGCTAGCATACTTATTCGATTTACTTATTTTTCTTTCTTAATCAAGTTCACCTTATCAACAATCAGCGACCTGCTGATTACGAAGTGTATCAAAAGCACCCAAGGAGCCATTTCTGGTACTCTTGGGCACTTTTGATTCAGTATAAGGTTCCGTTTGAACTTTTTTGTCCCACTGTTTCCGCTCTGACTTTTCCTATTGTGGGTCAGAACGTGGGTCAAAGCCAAACCTCTAATTTTTAAGAACACCATGATTTCTATAGCAATAGAAGCTATCGAATTTGACCGATACTCCAACGCTAAATTGCACCAGTGTCTCCAAAGAGAAGAAAGTTTTTTAATTCCAGTTACAAAAAGGCATTGTGCAGTTTGATTGCCTTTCGTCTATGTATTTCTCCGCTTGTCCCTACCCAACAGCGTCAACTTCTATATGTAATCGTGTAACTGACCAAAACGAGGGGCAGACCGCTGCGGGTACGGTCGATCTTCAGGGTGCCGTCGCTGGGACGGTAGGTACGGTATTCCCGCAGATATTCCAAGGTGGCCAGCAGCGGATCCTCTATGCTCAGCTTTGGCGTTCTCCCGCAACGTCGGTGCTTTTCCGCATATCCTTTTTGCAGAATTTCTACCATCTTGTCAAATGTTGCTCGCTTCACCCCGGTAATTCTCCGAAATTTTGTGTTTGAATATTCCGCTATCTTTTCGTATTTTATGTCCTTATTTTATCGCACTATTTTATTTTCAAAAAAATTTATTATAACATGGCAGTCACTATTACTCAATTTTTAGATTTTACGGACTAATAGAGAACGAAGTGAAAAGGTAATCATACCAGAACAGCGAGGATACAGAGAAAGTGGCAAAGAGCTACGCCCCATAATAAATATCCTCCGGCATTTGCCAGAGGATATTTATTGAAAGAGGGGCTCGTTGTAAGTAAAGATCAATAGAGGGATTATTAATCTTTACCAAAGGAAACAGATCATTCTTCAAGCTGATTTTTCACTTTCTGGATATGCCGGTACATGGCTATGCAGAGGAGGGCAGCTACAACACCACTTGCAGCTAGGAACCCAAAGATGTAGTTGTAGCCTACCGTACCGTGTTTGTCCAGCCAGGACCCGAACATCAAAGAGTAGAAGGCATCGGGGAGATAGCCGACAATGGAAACGATGCCGACAGCCGTGCCAGTCAGAGCTTTTTTGATCTTTACCTCAGGAATGAGAGAGGCAATTAGGCCATATGTCATCATGACCAGGGCGCTTGGGATCAATGAATAGATGCTGGCAAATGTGGCGCTGATACTGGCGGGCAGGAACAGGACCGCTCCGAACAGAACGCTCAAAAGGAGGAAGGCTACTGTCAGCCAACGGCTGGTGGAGTGGAATACCCGGTCGGCAATCCAGCCGCCGATAGGAGTCAGCAGGAGCAATAGATAGGTCCGGACCGCCGACAAGAAGCCGGACTCCGTTACGGAAACACCCATAACATCCGTCAGATAGGGAGTAAAGTAGGAGGTGCTGGAGTAAAAGCCGTAGCCAATCAGCATGATGACAGCGATATACCATACTACACGGCTCTTGGCCAACTTTTTAACATCGCCAAAGGAAAATTTGGGCTCATCGTCGTCAATCTGGACTGCATTCTCCACGCCGTTCAGCAAGAAAATTAGTAAGATACCGACCACAATCGCGGCGGCAGCGCCAAACAGGACGGCACGAGAGAAACCGTCTTCCATATCGGCACCGGTACCGTATATCCATACGCCGGCCATGTTGACAATGGCGCAGGCGAGACCGTTGCAGGCATAGTAGACACCGTATAGGAAGCCTTGCTCATCCTCGTTGCCGATCATGCGAACGGTCCGATAAAGTGCCGCCCACAGGACGAAGCCGGCACTGACTGCGAAACCGGCCCACACGCACAGTGAGATCACAAAATTTTTCATGGTGAACAGATACAAAACCCCCAGCAGGCCGGTGCCGATGCAGGAATAAGATAACGCTTTCCGTGCAGAAATTTTGTCCGCCAATATCCCGCCGGGGACGTAGAGGATCATACTGAAAATCGTGTAAATTGTCATCAAATACCCGGATTGCGTATTGGTGATCCCCATACTTACCAACTGGGCGTCATAAAGGATATATTTGATGTATGGTAAATAAAATACCGCGCCTGCCGCCAGGCCAAGGTCGGCGATAATCACATATTTTTTGACTTTGCTCATAGCAGTCCCTCCTACAAAGAATTGAGCCGGTGAAGTGTTTCACGAAGCAGACGATAAACCTTGCCCACTGAATTTATGTCCAGTTCTTCCCGGATGGTATGGGCATTGCGAATGGTGGGGCCAAAAGAGATTGCCTCACGGATAGAGGGGCACTGTTCCATAATGATCCCGCACTCTACACCGGCGTGTACATTTTCACAGATTGCTTCCTTACCGAACAACTGGCGATAGGCCTTCTGAGTGATGTTCAATAGGCGAGAGTCTACCTGATACTGCCACGCCGCATACTCATCTTTCTCAATAGCACTGCCGCTGAGAAAGCGGGCAAAGCGGGCAATCCGCTCTACCTCATCATGATACCAGGATTCAAAGGAGGAGCGCAGGCTCAACTCCACATGGAGCTCCCCGTCCGTCTCCCCCAGCAGAGCAAGATTGACGGAGGAACATACGAAGTCCTTTGTCTGGCTTCTGGGGCCGTGGGGAAGATTTTCCAGCATTAAGCAGATGTGCTCGGTGCTCTCCGCCTCGTAAACCTGCTCTGCGGGGGAGCTTGTCTCCGCTCGGATGGCTAGTTCTGGTTCATCATTCCGCCACTCACTGTAACGCTGGGCGGTAAAGGCGGCCACAGACTGTTGGATATCCTGAGGTCGGTCGGTATTGAGGTAGGCGACAGCACTAATAGGGATGGCGTTAGAGCGTTCACCGCCCTCGATTTTAGCCAACTCCCAGCCCGTCTGGGGCAGGCTGCGCAGGGCACGGACTAAAAGCTGGATGGCATTTTCACGCTTCTCCCGGATCTCCAGGCCGGAATGCCCGCCCTTGCCGCCGGTCACCTGGATCTGCACCGCGTGCTGGAAGGTAGAAGCCCTTTTGCGGATGGGGAACACGCATTCAGAAGAAATACCACCTGCGGCACCGATGGTAAGGACGCCCTCTTCCTCGCTGTCCAAGTTGATTAAGTAGGCCCCGTCCAGGTAGGACGGCTGAAGGGCCATCGCGCCTTCCATGGTCTCCTCCTCATTGGCAGTAAATACCGCTTCAATAGAGGGAAGATCGGGATCGTCTTCGTCCAGGATGGCCAGAATCATAGCCACGCCAATTCCGTCGTCAGCACCCAGAGTAGTTCCCTTGGTGCGCATGATACCGCCCTCAATATAGACCTCGTTGGGAATCTCGTTTCCTGGAGGCACTGGCTGTTCAGCGGCCCAGACCATATCGCTGTGGGCCTGCAGGATAACCGTGGAACTTTGGATGTTTCCGGCCTTCTTTAAAATCACATTGTTACAGGAATCCCGCATTACTGAAAGCCCACGCTGGGTTCCGAACCGTTCCAGATAATCGGCAATCGCGGCCTCGTGGTAGGACGGGCGCGGAATTTTCAGGATCTCATCAAAATAGGACAATACCCGTTGGCTTTCCATTGCGTTTCAGCTCTTTTCATTTTTATTCCTTGCGGCACTTCGTTTTTCTCCAAAGATGTAAATAATCATGGCGGCTGCGGTACAGATAATGGGTGTGGGGATGATATT
>CATJIY010000173.1 GCA_949740695.1 uncultured Eubacteriales bacterium | reverse complement strand
GTGACAAACTGACTGTTTTTCTGAAGTTCAGGGATATTATGTGCGCCGCAGTATCCCATGCCAGAGCGTAATCCGCCCATCAATTGGAAGATGGTATCGCTTACCGGGCCTTTGTAGGGGACTCGGCCTTCCACCCCTTCAGGAACGAATTTTTTGCTGCCTGCCTGGAAGTACCGGTCTCCCGAGCCCTTATTCATCGCGGCCAGACTGCCCATGCCGCGATAGACTTTAAATTGACGGCCCTGATAGATTTCGGTTTCACCAGGGCTTTCTTCACAGCCAGCCAACAAAGATCCCATCATGACCACGTCTCCGCCGGCGGCCAGCGCCTTTACCACATCGCCTGAGTATTTTACGCCGCCGTCGGCAATTACGCAGACGCCATGTTTTTGGGCTTCGCAGGCTGCATCGTAAATAGCGGTGATTTGAGGCACGCCGATACCGGCAACCACCCTGGTAGTACAGATAGAGCCGGGGCCGATCCCCACTTTAATGCAGTCAGCCCCTGCGGCAATCAGGGCTTTTGCTCCTTCGGCAGTGGCGATGTTTCCCGCGATGACCGGCGTGTTGGGGAAGCGGATTTTTACCTTTTTCAGACATTCCATAATATTTTGGGAATGACCATGAGCGGAATCCAGCACCAAAACATCCACGCCGGCATCCACCAGGGCGGCGGCCCGGTCTAAAACGTCGTTAGTGACGCCAATAGCGGCGGCGCACAGCAGACGGCCCTGCTTGTCCCGGGCGGTATTGGGATATTTGACCGCCTTTTCGATGTCCTTAATGGTAATCAGACCTTTTAGTGCAAAGTTGCTGTCAACCAAGGGCAGTTTTTCGATTTTATGGGCGCCAAGAATCTTTTTCGCATCAGCCAGAGAGGTGTTTACCGGGGCGGTAATCAGATTTTCTTTGGTCATGACCTCTCCGCAGGTGCGGGAATAATCCTCCTCAAATTTTAAATCCCGGTTGGTAAGGATGCCTACCAGTTTTCCATCTTTACAGATAGGAACGCCTGAGATTCGATATTTGCCCATCAGCTGGTCGGCTTGGGCCAGGGTATGCTCGGGGGATAGGAAGAAGGGGCTGTTGATCACGCCGTTTTCCGACCGCTTCACCCGGTCCACATTATCAGCCTGCTGCTCAATGGACATGCTTTTGTGGACGACGCCGATACCGCCTTCCCGGGCGATGGCGATGGCCATGGAGGATTCAGTAACGGTATCCATAGCAGCTGAAATCAGTGGAACGTTCAGGCGGATATCCTTTGTGAGATTTGTGGAAAGATCCACTTGATCGGGTGTCACATCACTTTCTGCAGGGATTAAAAGTACATCGTCAAAGGTGACGCCTTTTTTGCCAAATTTGCTGTCAAAGTCAGTGTTTACCATTCTTTCTCTCCTCCACAAATATACCAGTTGGTTAATTTGAACAATTATACAATGCAGAAGGATTGGTGTCAATCATTTTTTTGCTTTTTGGTAAAGATTTTTTGGGCGCCGCCTGGATGTTGGCTGGAGGCTGGGAGTATTTGAAGGACCAAGGTGTGCGCTAGATTACTCCTTGGAATGTCGAAACATTTGACAGTATTTTGACTGATAGGATAAACTGAGCCATATCACAAGCAAGTGCGGGATTCTATAGAAACTCAGGAAATGTAGGAAAGATAAGATTTAACAGAAATAGGAAGTGAATAGGCAGATGAGAATCCAAAGCCAGTTTTCTGAAAAGCATAACACTTAGGCGCAAGTGTTATGAGCGTGTAATATTTGTCCATACAAATAAAAGTTTTAAACAACTCGGAGAAAGTGATTCATGAATAGGATAACAAAAAAGCAGTATTTAGAAAATCCATGCCGCGCAGCATCTATCCCATACTGGAAAGCGGTTCGTATTTCCATCCCTGATAAAATGAGTATTATCCATGACAATGAGTTCCATACAGAGTTGTTGAAGCGATATATTGATGAACCATACTTTCGTTTGCAGCATCGTATGTTGGGAGTGAAACCGGCGTTATTGCCGGAGGGATATTCTCTTTGCGAGGCCTCTGCATTTGATTTTGTGGATCATATCAACAGTTGTTATGAAGATATTGGTATTACGGTGTGTGAAATACAGCGTTATTTTACAAGAGAACAGTATAACTCAAAACTTTGGCTGGCTGTCAAAGAGGACTGTAAAGAAAAAATTGTGGCAACTGGTATTGCTGAATTGGATCGTGAAATTGGCGAGGGTGTCTTAGAATGGATTCAGGTATCAAAGGATTATCGCAGATGCGGATTAGGCAGTTATCTTGTATATGAATTGTTGTGGAGAATGAGACAAGCGGCGAGATTTGTTACGGTATCAGGAAAATGCAAAAACCGCGATCACTCTGAAGACTTATACCGCAAATGCGGTTTTTGTGGCAATGATGTGTGGCATATTTTAAGAGAGCGTGAGCAAACAGCTTTTGCAGAAGAAAAAGAATCTGAGTAAAAATCATAAAACCAGTGTCGTCGTTTATTGTAATCTCCCCGAACATCATGTATAATAAAAACGAGTCATACAAATAAAGAAACGAGGTAGATTTATGGCGGTTGTAAAGGGATTGGAATGGACTTTTGACACCAATGCATCTGCATACGCAAAGCTGCGTCCTGAGTATCCGGAGGCGCTTTATCAGGCGATTTTTCAAGCGGCTCCTATCTGTGCGTCAAGTAATGTGCTAGAGATTGGGATTGGCGGCGGCCAGGCGACTCTGCCGGTTCTAAAAACCGGTTGCCGGCTGACAGCTGTGGAATATGGCACGCAGTTTTCGGCATTGTGCCAGGAGAAATTTCGGGATTACCAAGGCTTTTCCGTAATTACGGGAAAATTTGAAGAGGTTCCATTGTCCGTCGGCGCTTGGGATTTGATTTATTCAGCTTCCGCTTTTCACTGGATACCAGAGGCCGTTGGTTATCAAAAGGTCTTTTCCATGCTTAGGCCAGGGGGCGTATTCGCCAGGTTTGCCAATCATCCTTATGCCTATAAAGACCAGCCCGAATTGATGGAGGCGATTCAGAAATTGTATGCCGTATATATGCCTGGCAGTACGCCGCCGGAGGAATACTCCAAGGAAGAGGCGGCGCATCGAGCAGATATTGCAGGAAAATATGGGTTTACCGATCTTCAGTATCGAATGTTTCACAGAACAAGGGTGCTTTCTGCGGAAGAATACATTGCGCTGTTAGGGACCTATTCTGACCACATTGCTTTGGAAGAGGGCCGGCGAACTACATTTTTTTCTCAAGTGCGACAGGCTATTGATCAGTATGGAGGCAAAGTTGTTATTTACGATACCGTTGACCTTCAGTTAGCAAGAAAGCCTTAAAATAGCTGCAAGAAAAAACGCCGGGCAAAGGGCCCGGCGGCGTGTTTTTTCATGAAAGCTAGACAGCTCAGTCCTGCTCCCAGTTATGCCATACGCTTTGCACATCATCGTTGGCTTCCAGTTGCTCCAGCATCTTCTCCATGTTTTTTACATCGTCCTCATTGGAAAGGGTGGCGTAGGTTTGCGGGATCATCTGGACCTCAGCCTCC
>CATJIY010000172.1 GCA_949740695.1 uncultured Eubacteriales bacterium | reverse complement strand
GTGGTATGATAAAATAAACCTGGGTTTTAGTCTGCTTGTTTGCGCTTCCACCGTATTGATTCGGCAACATTTTTTAGTGGACATTCCTGGAGGAATCCTGCTCGCGGAGTTAGGGCTGCTCTTAACCGGAAAACCTGTCCGCCCCGCGAAAGGATAACTTTATGAAACAGCTAAAATCCACCTCCCGCAAACAAAAATTACTGTGGGCGGTTCTTTCTCTGTTGTTGGCAGCAGGCAGCTTTTACCTGGTTTTGCGGCACAGCGGCGGATTATCCTTAGAGGCTCTCCAGGAAGATTTGACCCAGGCCGCGCCCGGTTGGCTAATTGCCGCCGCCTGTTCTATGCTGGTCTACGTGACTTTGGAGGGCCGTATCCTGCGCATTGTCTGCGGCGGATTGGGCCACCCGCTTTCCCGCCGGCGGGGGCTGGCTTACGCCGCCTCAGATATTTATTTTTCCGCGGTGACGCCTTCGGCCACCGGCGGGCAGCCGGCTTGCGCCTATTTCATGATTCAAGACGGCATCCCGGAGACGGTCTCCACTGTCTGCCTGCTGCTCAATTTAACCATGTATACTTTGACTTTAGCAGTGCTTGGCGTGGTTTGTGTAGTGATTGGCCCCGGACTTTTTCTCTGCTTTGGAACCCTGGGCCGGATCCTGATTGTAATTGGTCTGGCGGCGCACTTGGCCTTGGCTTTCTTTTTCTTTTTGCTCGTGCGCAACGAGCGGCTGCTGCACCGGCTGTGCGGCTGGGCGCTGCGCCTGCTGGGCAAACTGCGGTTGGTGCGGCAGGAGGCTAAATTGCAAGCCAAACTGCAAACCGCCATGGAGGATTACCGCCGGTGCACCCAACTATTGGCCGGACAAAAAAAACTGATGATCCGAGTCTTTGTGCTCAATCTGCTCCAGCGAGCCGCCCAGATTTCCGTAACGGGGTTTGTCTTTTTGGCGGCGGGACACGGGCTGCGCCAGGCGGCGGTTATGTGGGCCATTCAATGCTATGTCATTTTAGGCGCCGCCTGTATTCCCATTCCAGGAGCCATGGGCATTTCGGACTATTTGCTGCTAAACGGCTTTTCGGCTTTCCTCGCTCCCCAGGAGGCCGCCTCCATGGAGCTGATTTCCCGCTCCATTTCCTTCTATTGCTGTACTGTCCTTTGCGCGGTGATTACCTTGGTTTATTCTTTGATTCAAATCCGCAGGAGGTCCTTTCCATGATCGGTTATTATAATTACACTGTCATCCTCACCTATCTCTCTTTGCTCAGCGCCTGCGCCGGCATTACCATTTCGCTGGCCGGGGGCGGGCACCCTTATCTGGGGTGCTTTTGTCTGCTATTTTGCGGATTTTGCGACGCTTTCGACGGTAAGGTTGCCCGTACAAAATCCGACCGCACCCAGATGGAACAAAATTATGGTATCCAGATCGATTCCCTGTCCGACCTGGTTGCTTTCGGCGTTTTGCCTGCCTGCATTGGTGCCGCTTTGATTCGCCGATCCGCTCTGCTGGCTATGTTGTCAGAAAGCTACCGGGGCAGGTGGTTTTATCTGCTGGGCGAGCTTATTCTATTCGCCATTTTGATTCTTTATGTGCTGGCGGCCATGATCCGGCTGGCTTACTTCAACGTCACTGAGGAAGAGCGGCAAAAAACCGAAAGCGGCGTTCGAAAATATTACACCGGTCTGCCAGTGACCTCTGCGGCGCTGATCTTTCCCTTAGTGCTGCTGCTGGAATATCTCACTCCCATGGATCTTACCCCGGTATATTTAACTACCGCGGTCATTACTGGGTTGGCTTTTCTGTTGAAATTTCAGGTGCGTAAGCCCGGTTTACGGGGAATTCTCATTATGGTCGCCTTTGGCGCTTTAGAATTTACCGCTTTGCTGATTTTTCATCTGCTGGTTAAAAAATAAGGACAAGCCCCGGCTTGTCCCTTCGTTCTTTTAAAAAGGAGGATTTCTTTTGCCTTCCGCTTCCAATCTTTCTCGCGCGCTGAACGTTCTCTATCACACCCTTCCGGGGCGGCTGTTGCTTAAGCCTTTGACCAGCCGGGGCCTTTCCCAAGCGGCAGGCCGTTTTCTCAGCTCCCCCTGGTCCCTGCCTCTGGCGCAACCCTTTGTGGCAAAAAACAACATTCCTCTGGAAGATTTCCAATCCAGCGGTTTTGACTGCTTTAACGATTGTTTTTGCCGGAAGATCCGCCCTGGCCTGCGCCCCATTGACCAGCGGCCGGAAGCTTTGATTGCGCCCTGCGACGGACTGCTTACCGTTTATCCCATTCAAGAGGGAACGGTTTTCCCGATAAAGCAAAGCCGCTATACGGTGGCAAGCCTGCTAGGCCAGCCGCCAGAGGCGCCTTTGCCCCGCCGGTATCAAAACGGAGTTTGCCTGGTGTTTCGCCTGTGCGTTCATCATTATCACCGGTATTGCTATGTAGACAGCGGTTATAAAGGGGAGAATCACTTTCTTTCTGGCAAGTTGCATACCGTGCAGCCTGTGGCCCTTGCCCAAGGGCCGGTATTTTCCGAAAACTGCCGGGAATATACCCTGGTGAAAACCCGCTGTTTTGGTCCGGTGGTTCAGATGGAGGTGGGCGCTATGCTGGTAGGGCGAATCTATAATTACCATGGTCCCGGCGCGGTGACCCGCGGAGAAGAAAAAGGCCGGTTTCTTTATGGGGGCAGCACCGTCATTTTGCTGATGGAACAGGACCGGGCGTCTCTTTTCCCCGCTTTTTTATCCGCCTCCGCCCAGGGGCGGGAAACTCCAGTAAAGATGGGGCAGGCCATTGGAAGCGCCCTAACGAAAGCGCCGCCCTTTTCGCCCTGCAAAGATTGCTGACAGTCAGTAACTATAGAAATTTTGTTCCTTTTCCCTTTTCGGAGCGGCAAATTCCTGTTTGCAGAAAGAGGTGAGACCATGCGTTATGGTATATATTCCGGGCAATTTGAAAAAGGAACGCAGGAACAGCAGGCGGCTTTTATCCAACTATTCGGATCGGAAAACGTCCAATATCAATTTGATCTATACTTTCATTGGTACAATGTCATACATGAATATGGCCACTGCCTTTGTATGCACCATCATTCGGATATCACCGGCTTAAAGCAGGAATTTTTGGTGAATAGATTTGCGGTAAGTATTTGGCAATATGCGGGATATGAGGATGAATTAAAAAACCTGCAAAAAATAATAGAGGAAATATTATCAAGAATAAAGAACCCTGTACCGGATACTCTTTCTTTTATGGATTATTATGAACAAATATGGGGAACCGACGATATTATGGAGGTAGCGATATATGGCTATTTCCAGTTTAAAAGCGTACAGATGGCTTTAGAGAACAGAGAAAATTTGGAGACGGTTTTCGAGGAAATGGGAATACATAAGAAAATAAGCAATATCCGCCCTATCTATAAACAGTATTCTATTTCTGCTGATACAGCAAAGGAAGCGTTGCGCGATATACAGCATCTTCTGGATCGCTTGGGCGTTGCGCAGCCGCCGGTAGATGTTCAGCTGGTAGACGACCCCTCCATTCAATGCGCAAGCTGTATGGATGCTATGGATTCTTTTGAAGGATAACTTCCAGTTTGTCGGGCAGGGATC
>CATJIY010000171.1 GCA_949740695.1 uncultured Eubacteriales bacterium | reverse complement strand
GATGTTTGTTGAAGTGGGGAATTAATTTTTGAATGATTTGGGTGATAAGTTTTTATTTGCTTTGGATGTTTTTTCGTAGGTCGGTGATGGAGTCTCGCAAGGCTTCGTTTTCTGCCATGGATGCGGTAAGCTTTTCAATACCGTACATAACGGAAGTATGGTGTTGTCCTAGTACTTTTCCGATTTCCGGATAGCTCATGGAAGCGAGTTCTCGCATGAGATATTCTGCCACTTGACGGGGAAGGACTACTTCTTTTCCACGAGATTTTCCGGTAATTTTTTCTATTGGAATGGTATAAAATTCAGCGACTTCTTTTAAAATTAAATCGGAAGTGGGATGTAAGCCTGGTCGTTCTTTGAAAATGTCTTTGATGGCTGCTTGCGCCATAGGCAAATCAATGGCGCTTCCCATTAAACCGTTGACCGCAGCAATTTTTTTCACTGCTCCTTCTAGTTCTCGTACGTTGTTGGTGATGTTTTCTGCGATGTAGCTGACGACTTTTTGAGGCATTTCGATTCCTAAGTTGGCGGCTTTGGCTTTGACGATGGCCATACGTGTTTCTAAATCAGGAGATTGAATGTCGGCGAGTAAACCGCTTTCGAATCGGGTTTGCAGCCGTTCAGAAAGCGTAGCGATTTCTTTTGGAGGCCGGTCGGAAGTCAGGACGATTTGCCGGTTGGCTTGGAATAAGGTTTCAAAGGTGTGAAAAAATTCTTCCTGCATTTGCACTTTATTGCTGAGAAATTGAATATCGTCCATTAAGAGCAGGTCTGCCTGGCGGTATTTTGCCCGAAAATCAGAAAATCCAGTTTGCAAGGCGTCTACGAGTTCATTCATAAAGTCTTCGCTTTTTATGTAAACGATTCGAAAACTGGGAAAGCGTTTTCGGATGGAACTGGCGATAGCGAATAGCAGATGGGTTTTTCCCAAACCGCTGCCGCCGTAAATGAATAGCGGGTTATATAATCGAGCCGGGTTGGTAGCTACGGCTAATGCGGCGGCATGAGCGAATTTGTTGTTGTTGCCCACGATGAACTTTTCAAAAGTATAACCCGCGTAAACACTGGATTCACTTTGCAACCGCCAGCTGTCAGCTTCGGCTCCGTAGACAAATAGCGGTTTTGTATCAGAAAAAGTCAGATCAGCGGCAATTTCTCCTACTCTTTGTGAGAATCGCTTGGTAAGGGTTTCTCGAAAGAGTTCGCTGGCCGCTTCTATGACCAGCAGCCCATCTTGGAGGGCAAGGGCTTCTGCGTTGGTGAACCAGGGGTCCACCAGATATTCGCCCATTTCATCCCGCAGCTGTTTTAGGATGGCTTCCAGCAAGGCTTCCGGCGTGTACATAGTTTTTATCCCCTTCTTTAAGAAACGGTATTCACAGATTTTTCGCTTTTTCATTAGATGCGAAATCTGGAATCATTCGTGGATCTGACAGTTTTTGCGCTTTTTTTTCCACAGATGTGGAAAACCTATTAAAATTCAATTTATTATACCACATATAAGAAAGAGAAAGCAAGAAATTCGTTTGGTTTTTCTGCGATTCTTTTTGAAAGAGTCGGTATTTTTTTGGGTCTTGATTTAATCATGAGCAAAATCTTGCGAAAATCAAAAAAAAATTTGCCTGTATGTAAAAAATTTTCGGAAAAAGGGATGCAATTTTTTTTTCCCTCTGCTATAATAGGCCCAGAGCGCTCTGTCTTTGGCCGGGGTGTCTTTCTGTTGTAGAAAATCAAAGGTTCGATATGTAAGATAAAGGAGAAAAAAGCTATGCACAAGTATGTTTACCTGTTTACCGAAGGCAATGCCAAGATGCGGGAGCTTTTGGGCGGCAAGGGCGCTAATTTGGCTGAAATGACCAATATTGGTTTGCCGGTACCCCAAGGATTTACCATCAGCACCGAGGCTTGTACCCAGTATTATGAGGACGGCCGGAAAATCAATGATGAGATTCAAGGTCAGATCATGGAATACATCGAAAAGATGGAATCCATTACTGGAAAGAAATTTGGCGATCAGGAAAATCCTCTGTTGGTTTCGGTGCGTTCGGGCGCTCGGGCTTCCATGCCTGGTATGATGGATACCATCCTCAATCTGGGTTTGAATGAAGATGTAGTGGAAGTAATCGCTAAAAAATCCAACAATCCTCGTTGGGCCTGGGACTGTTATCGCCGGTTTATTCAGATGTATTCCGACGTGGTTATGGAAGTGGGCAAAAAATATTTTGAACAACTGATCGACCAGATGAAAGAAAAGAAAGGGGTCACTCAGGATGTGGAGTTGACCGCTGATGATTTGAAGGAATTGGCCGGCCAGTTTAAGGCGGAGTATCGGTCTAAGCTTGGTCAGGAATTCCCTACCGATCCCAAAGAGCAGTTGATGGGTGCGATTCAGGCGGTATTTCGCAGCTGGGATAATCCGCGCGCGAATGTTTACCGCCGGGACAATGATATTCCCTATTCCTGGGGAACTGCGGTGAATGTTCAATCCATGGCTTTTGGTAATATGGGCGACGACTGCGGTACTGGCGTGGCCTTTACCCGAGATCCTGCCACTGGAGAAAAGCATTTGATGGGCGAGTTTCTTACCAATGCTCAGGGCGAAGATGTAGTGGCTGGCGTTCGTACTCCCATGCCTATCGCGCAAATGGCGGAGAAGTTCCCTCAGGCTTTTGAGCAGTTTCAGAAGGTTTGCAAACTGTTGGAAGATCATTATCGGGATATGCAGGACATGGAGTTCACTGTGGAAAATGGCAAGCTCTATATGCTTCAGACCCGTAATGGTAAGCGCACTGCCAAAGCCGCTCTAAAGATTGCCTGTGATCTGGTGGACGAGGGAATGATCTCTGAGCAGGAGGCCGTTATGATGATCGACCCCCGCAATTTGGATACTTTGCTCCATCCTCAGTTTGATGCGGCCGCACTGAAAAAGGCTCAGCCGGTTGGTTCGGCTTTGGCTGCTTCTCCTGGAGCCGCCTGCGGTAAGATTGTCTTTACCGCTGAAGACGCTAAGGCTTGGGCCGCTCGAGGCGAAAAAGTGGTCTTAGTTCGTTTGGAAACTTCCCCTGAAGATATTGAGGGAATGAAAGCCGCTCAGGGCATCCTTACCGTTCGGGGAGGAATGACCTCTCATGCTGCCGTTGTGGCTCGCGGCATGGGGACTTGCTGCGTTTCCGGCTGTTCGGCCATTGTGATGGATGAAGAAAATAAAAAGTTTGAATTGGGTGGAAAGACCTATCATGAAGGGGATTTTCTCTCGTTGGATGGTTCCACCGGTAAGATTTACGACGGTTTGATGCCCACTGTAGACGCTTCTATTTCGGGTGAGTTTGGCCGGATTATGGGTTGGGCGGACAAGTATCGTCAGTTGAAAGTCCGTACTAACGCCGATACGCCCAGAGACGCAAAAAAAGCGCGGGAATTGGGCGCTGAAGGTATTGGCCTTTGCCGTACGGAGCATATGTTCTTTGAGGCTGATCGTATCGCCGCTATTCGAGAGATGATCTGTTCGGATACTGTGGAAGAACGAGAGGCCGCTTTGAATAAACTGCTGCCTATGCAGCAGGGTGATTTTGAACAGCTCTATACCGCTATGGAAGGCCGTCCAGTCATCATTCGCTATCTGGATCCTCCTCTGCATGAGTTTGTTCCCACTGAGGAAGCCGATATCGCGCTGTTGGCCCAGGCTCAGGGGAAGACCGTGGATCAGATTAAGGCTATCATTGCCAGTTTGCATGAGTTTAATCCCATGATGGGCCATCGGGGCTGCCGTTTGGCGGTCACCTATCCTGAAATTGCCCGGATGCAGACTCGCGCTGTTATTCGCGCCGCTATCAATGTGAAAAAGGCCCATCCTGATTGGGATATGGAACCTGAAATTATGATCCCCTTGGTAGGCGAGATCAAAGAGCTGAAATATGTGAAAAACGTGGTTACCACCACTGCCGATGAGGAAATTGAAAAGTCCGGGATCTCTCTTAAATATCAGGTGGGCACAATGATTGAGATTCCCCGAGCAGCCCTTACCGCTGACCAGATTGCTAAAGAGGCTGAGTTTTTCTCCTTTGGTACGAATGATTTGACGCAGATGACCTTTGGTTTCTCTCGCGATGACGCCGGAAAGTTTCTTAGCTCTTACTATGACGCCAAGATTTATGAGAACGATCCTTTTGCCAAGCTGGATCAAACCGGCGTAGGCAAATTGGTGGAGATGGCCGCGACCCTGGGCCGTCAAACCCGCCCGGATATCACCCTGGGCATTTGCGGCGAACATGGCGGAGATCCTTCCAGCGTGGAGTTCTGCCATCGGGTTGGACTGAATTATGTTTCTTGTTCTCCCTTCCGGGTACCCATCGCCCGTCTGGCTGCCGCTC
>CATJIY010000170.1 GCA_949740695.1 uncultured Eubacteriales bacterium | reverse complement strand
CGCTTTTCCCGTCAGACAAGGCAAATTAACGTGGGAATCCTTGGCTGTATTTCAAGGAAATTTGCCGCGCTATAGCGGGAAAAGCGCCGGTTCGTCAGCTTTTTCGGTTGCGAATCCCGATTTTTAATCTACTTGAGCTTTTCCTGTGATTTCGTTCAAATCTATCCGCCAAACGCCGGCTGCTTGACAGCTGGCTGCTTGGGGTATGGCCCCCGGTTCGTTAGGGGCATATTTTCTGCACAAAGCCTCCAGTCCCTGCTGCCGCTCTACAGGATCGTTAACCAGGCGGGCAGCGCCGAAAGCTACCACACTTCGATACGCTACGCTCAACGCTTCCGGCAAGGTATGTTGGCTAGCGACAGCCGTCAAGCACACATGGGGGTGGGCCGCCAGACTGTCCACCTTATATCCTTCTTTCGCGGAGTGAAAATAGATCCGCTCCCCTATGCGAACAAAAGATAAATTGACGCCATACGGCATACCCTCTGCCCCTAGCATAGACAACGTGCAGAAATCAGCTTGGTCCAAAATCTCCCACGCTTCCGCCTGAGATACCTGACGGTCGCTTCTCCTCATAGAACGCATGCCAATCTTCCTCCTTTACGCCAGAGATTATCCTTGTTTTTTCATCACTTCCAGCCCGCCCAAATACTTTTGCAGCACCTCTGGCACCTTTACCGATCCATCTGCCAGCTGGTTCTGCTCTACCAAAGCGGGCAAGATGCGGCTGGTAGCCAATCCGGAACCATTTAAGGTATGGACAAACTCGGGCTTGCCGGTGGCTTCCCGCTTAAAACGGATGTTGCCTCGACGGGCTTGATAATCTCGGGCGTTGGACACCGAAGAAACCTCTTTATAACCATTCATAGAGGGAATCTGAATCTCAATGTCATAGGTGCGGGCCATGGACGCCGAACAATCCCCAGCCGCCAGCTTGACGGTGCGGAAATGAAATCCCAAACCTTTTACTAAGTTTTCTGCCTTGGTCACCAGCTCCTCAAACGCTTCGTCCGACTGTTCCGGCAATGTAAACTGGAACATCTCCACTTTGTTGAACTGGTGTCCCCGAACCATCCCCCGCTCGTCTGCGCGGTAGGAACCGGCTTCCCGGCGAAAACAGGGCGTATAGGCGAACATCTTTTGGGGCAAATCGCTTTCTTTTAGCATTTCATCCCGAAAATACGACGCCAGCGCCGCTTCGGCAGTGGGCAGCATATAGTGAATCCGCCCCTCGGCGGTAGGGTTGGCAATCTTATACACTTCATCGGCAAATTTAGGGAACTGTCCCGCGGTAACTCCGCACTGATACTCCAGCATATGAGGCGGTAAAATAAACGTATAGCCATCGGCAATATGGGTGTCAATAAAATAATTTAACAAAGCCCACTCCAGCCGGGCGCCCATTCCTTTATATAGCCAGAAGCCGTTGCCTCCCATTTTGACGCCCCGCTCATAGTCGATCAGGTCCAATCCCACACACAAATCCACGTGATTCTTGGGCTCGAAATCAAATTTGTGCGGCTCCCCAAAGTACCGCAGGGGCTGGTTGTTTTCTTTTTCCCCTGGCAGCAAATCCGAATCGGGCAGATTTGGCAGGCTGAGCATCAGCTCCCGGTATTCTTTTTCAATCTCGCTAATCTGCGCATCCTTTGTTTTAATCGTTTCTTTCAGCTGGTTCATCTGGGCAAAGACGGCGGCAGTGTCCTCGCCAGCCTTTTTCATAGCGGGGATTTTTTTAGAGACTGCGTTTTGATTGGCTTTCAGCTGGTCCGTTTCTGAAACAAGCCCCCGGCGTTGGCTATCCAGCTCCAAAATACGGGCAATCTCCCCCTTGGCGTCCTTGCCTTTGCGGGCCAGCAACTCAATAACTTCTTCGGGCTGCTCTTTGATACGTTTGATATCCAACATAACAGTTGTTCCTCCCTTATTTTTCGCGGATTTTTTGGATGCCCCGCAGGGCCTGGCAAACGGCCTCCAGGTCGTCGTTGCCATAATATTCAATGGTGAGCTTTCCTTTTTTCTCTCCATGCTGAATGGTCACCTTGTGCCCAGTGACCGAGGCCATGGTTCTCTCAAGATCCTGTACATAGATATCCGGACTTTTTTTGGTTTTTTCCTTAGGCTGCTTTTGCAGCTGTTTCACCAGCGCCTCGGTCTGGCGTACCGAAAGCCCCTGTTCCATCACTGTGTGCGCGGCCCGCAGCATAACTTCCGGGTCCTCTAGTGGCAAAAGCGTCCGGGCATGACCTGCGGAAAGCTTCTTTTCCCGCAGCAGCGCTTCCATATTAGACGGCAAGGACAACAGCCGCAAGGCGTTTGCCACCGCCGGACGGGACCGGCCCACCCGCTGAGCGGCTTGCTCTTGGGTCAATCCCAGCTCTTGGGTCAACCGGCGATAGCCTTCGGCCTCTTCCATAGGATTCAGATCTTCCCGCTGAAGATTTTCAATCAGCGCCAAAGCATAAGCGGTGTCCTCGTCTACATCCAATACAATGGCGGGAATCTTGGTCAGTCCGGCAATCCGGCTGGCCCGCCAACGCCGCTCCCCTGCGATGATCTGGTAGGTATCCCCGGTTTTTCGCAAAGTGATGGGGGTAATGACCCCGTTTTCCCGAATACTGCTGGCCAACTCCTCCAGGGCTTGCGGCGCAAAGTCCCGCCGGGGTTGGTGTGGATTGGGTTCTATATCGGAAATGCGGATACCCACCGGAGTTTGGTCTTCCGCAGGGGCTTCCTGGGCAAAGATTGCTTCCAGTCCCCGGCCCAGGCCCTTTCCTTTTGCCATAGGGCTTGTCCTCCTTTTAGATGATAGACATTTTTATTCTTTTGTTTCTCATTCCACCGGAAGCTTTTCTCTTCTATCAAAATAAGCGCTCCAGGTTTCGCCGCGCTATTCCAAAAAACTTCAGGAATTTTTCTTCAAAAACTCTTCCGTTACCGCCTCGTAGGCTGCCGCTCCCCTTGACAAACGGTCGTAAACATTTACCGGCATGCCATGGCTAGGAGCCTCGGACAAACGAACATTTCGCGGAATTACGGTTTTAAAAACCTTATTTCCAAAATATTTTTTAACTTCTTCCGCCACCTGAATGGTTAAATTGGTGCGGCTGTCGTACATCGTGAGCACAATGCCCTCAATGTCAATTTTCGGATTGGAGGACCGTTTGACTGCCCGGATAGAAGCCACCAGCTGGCTCAATCCCTCCAGGGCATAGTATTCACACTGCATAGGCACTAAAACCGTATGACAGGCGGTAAGTGCATTTACCGTCAGCTGTCCCAGACTAGGCGGACAGTCAATAAACACAAAATCAAACCCATTTGCCGCCGCTTCTAATACTTCTTTCAGCCGGCGCTCTCGATGAGGCAGCTCTGACAGCTCTACCTCGGCGGCAGCCAAACGAATATCGGCCGGCAACAGCGTGCAGTATTTGGTGCGCACCAAACAGTTGCGCGGAGAGACGCCGCCCACAATACAGTCATAAACTGTAAATCCCTCTTTGGGCGTTACGCCCACCCCTGAGCTGGCATTGCCCTGGGGGTCAAAGTCGCAAAGCAGCACTCGTTTCCCATGGGCGGCAATGCAGCAAGCCAGATTAACTGCGGTAGTAGTCTTGCCCACGCCTCCCTTT
>CATJIY010000169.1 GCA_949740695.1 uncultured Eubacteriales bacterium | reverse complement strand
TATTCAGCGGCTGCAAAACGCATTGTATGCCATGAACACCACCGATATCCAGCGCTACCCGGACAACTATGAAACGCTGTCCACCGACGCGGCCCTGCGAGCGGAGCAGATCACCTGCCGGCTGCGGCACCTCATCTATGCCACCACCCGCGTAAAAAAGGGTGAGTATCTGACCTCTGCCGCCTTAATGCAAGGTATTGACATCCAGCAGCAGGAGGGCATCATCAAGATCACCCTGCCCAGTCTACTGCCCAAACGCAAACGGTGGCAGAGCTCGGAATTTTTGCTGGATGCTTTCAATGCGGCGCTGGATCAGTACATTCGCAGTCATCCTATTCCCCGGTTCCGGCACTGCGTGGTCTGCTTTGCCCTGATCTATTGCAGGGATCTCCCAGGGCGGCGGGTGAAGGACTACGATAATCTGGAGTTGAAGCAGCTCTTAGATGTGGCCGCCTCCTACCTGCTGACGGACGATGGAGGTCTCCTGTGCGACGCCTATCAGACCACAGAGCTGGGTGAAGCAGACTGCACCCGCATCTTCATCATGGACAGTGACCGCTTCCCGGAATGGTTGGAGAAGCGGCAGGCAGCCCTCCAAACCATCAAGGATCTGTAGCGGAAATGTACCCCAAAAGTTGCTCATTCCGAAAAACTTCCATATCCCATTTTGGCCTTTTTTGAGGGATGATTTTGGGATATGGGCCATATCACCGCAAATCCTTGAAAATCAAGAGGAAACCCATGGCCTGGGCTGCCAAAATGAACCGAGGTCATGGGGGGCTACGGTAAATTGTGATGGAAAGGAGGTGGAGAAAAAGTTTGGCAAAGGCAACAAGGGTAATCCGCCGCTGGACACATTTCCGGGGCTGCTGCTGACCCTGACCGCCCTGTCCGGCGAATTTCCAACTGATTTGTTGAGGCGGCTCCCCGGCGCCGGTTCCTACAAAGATTTTGCGCTGAAGCAGCTAAAACGAGAAAATCTGCTGCGGACATATTATCGTGATGGCGTTCGTGGCCTTCGTCTAACATTCCCTGCCAAAAAGCTGCTGCTGGCCAGTCACCCCGACTGGTTTTGCGCCTATCTGTCCGGTGCCGCCGAGACGAACCGGCTCAAGAGCGAGGTCACTCGCCGTCTGCGCCTGCATCGGATGGCCGAGGTGCAGGTGTCTATGTTGAACGCGGGTGTGGCTGTCTTTTCATGGGAAAAGCCGGCTGTGTTCCGTCCTGTGCCTCCCCCGCCAGATACCTGGATCAGCCGGCCTGCCTATTTCAGCTCCCGTGAGGTCAAAGAGATCGGGCCACAACGCAACATGATACGCGGTTCCCGCGCTGTTGGCATCCTATTGGGAGATGGGGACATTTTTATTGTCTACAACACAGGCGCATCTGAGATGAAGTGGGAGTTCAGGGCTGAACTTCGCATGAAAACCCTGCTGAAAACTGATCTGTGCCATGCCCGCCTTCCGTCCCAATTCATGAATGCCCAGCAAAACGCAATCGTGTTTGCGTCTGACATGGGGCAGATGGAAGCCCTCATAGGGGCGCATAACCAGGGCGATCATGATTATTTTGTCCTGGATGGAGACTTCGGGCATTTCTACTACCTCACCAGCGACTACCAGGGTGAGGTTGTTTTACAGCTGCTCTGTGACCCGGACAAAAAAGCGGCATTGGACAGTATTTTGGCCGAGGGCCTATCCCCGCCCCAACCCGGCCTGGTGGTGGAGCATGACGCCATGGATGGGGACGACCCGGTGCTGTTCGCCTACACCTGTGATATGCCCCGCATCAAACGGTTTAACAACGCGCTTCATATTCACGGCAAAAAGGGGACGCTGTACTGCTTCGACTTCCAGGAGGAAGCCATGCGGCGGATATGCGGCCCAAATGTAGAAATACAGGGCCTTGACTTTACAAAGGTCAAGGCCCTGCTGGATGATGGGACACTTTGATTTGATGGGATGATGATTCAAAATGTGGTATCTTCCAACATTTTTGAGATGTCCCGTCCCGCATAGATGACCCGGACGACTTGCACTACCTGCCGTTCGGCGTCTACAAAGTAGAGTACTTTATAGTTCTTGACCAGCAATTTCCGAATCCCCAGCGCACGGAGCCGATCATCATCCTCGTATGGATAGCGCTCCGGCATCTGCCCTAAGCTAAGAATTTCTTCTTTCAAGAGGCCGTACAGATTCCCTGCGGTTCGGGGCTCCAAAAGGATCTGCCCAATATAGCGCATGATGTCAGTGATATCCGCCTGCGCCTGTGAGCCAATCCGCACCTGATAAACCGTCATAGGCCGAACTCTGCCTCAATGTCCCGGAACGCTTCCTCCGCCGGACGTGTGCGGCCGGCAGCGCAGTCATCGTAGCCGCGTTTCACTTCGGCGTAAAACTCGTCATCCGTCAGGCTTCCAGCGGCAACCGGCGTTTTGTCCGGCAGCGTTACCTCAAAGGGAAGCCCCCGGCGAAGCACCACCTGGTTCAAAAACACGTTGATTGCGTTAGACATCGGCATACCAAGCTGGGCCAGAATGCGCTCGGCATCCTCTTTTAATGAAGCGTCTACCCGCGCGAATACATTAGCGTCCTTTGCCATACGGCTCACATCCTTTCACCCGTTATTATACGCTGTTGTCTATACAATAGCAAGCATATTCGGAGGGATTTTTATTTCGAGGAAAAAACTCATTCTGCTGGTCATCATTTTGCCCATTGCCGTCGCCGCTTTGCTCTACGGCGGCGGCTTTATTGCCCAGTTCCTCTACAACTACGAGGCGTGGCAGGCGGCGGGCAGCAGCTTTGGCGCCGCGCCCCAGCTCCCGGACGCCAATTTCTTTGTCTGTATCGCCGCCGTGTTTCGATGGCCTACCGGGCTGCATGGCCTGGGCCTGTGTGTCGGCGCACTGGCGGCGCTGATGTTCGGCGTGCTGCACATGGGCCGGGGAGAGGGCGGCGTGATAGACAAAGGCCGAAACCTGGTGTACTCGGACAAGGGTACCTATGGTACGGCGGGCTTCATGGGGAAACGGGAGCTGAAGGGGGGGCTGGATCTCGTGCCCAATATCCGCAAGCACCCCGGCATCATCCTGGGTGAGCTGGACGGCCAGGTGGTGTGCGTCCCCGAGAAAACCCGGTTCAACGG
>CATJIY010000168.1 GCA_949740695.1 uncultured Eubacteriales bacterium | reverse complement strand
TCCCGCAGGTCGGGGTATTTGGAGCCGTCCTCGGTATAGACGCCGCAGTACACCATGGGCTGGGCGGGCCGGTAGCCCGGCAGGGCTTGAGCGGCAGGCCGGGCGGCTTCGGTGATGGTGTCCCCCACTTGGGTATCCTTCACCGTCTTGATAGAGGCGGTGAAATAGCCCACTTCTCCCGCCGTTAACGCCTGGGCCTTCCGCATGCCGAAAGGCTCCAGATAGCCGCACTCCAACACCTGATAGACCGCGCCGGTGGCCATCATCTTCACCTGCATGCCCGGGCGGATGGTCCCCTCTTTGATGCGGAAGTAAACGATCACCCCCACGTAGGGGTCATACTGGCTGTCAAAGATCAAAGCCTGCAAGGGCGCAGCCGGGTCCCCTGCCGGCGCGGGCACATTGGCGACAATATCTTCCAACACAGCGGGGATATTGATCCCCTGCTTGGCTGAGATTTCCGGAGCGTCTCCGGCAGGCAGTCCAATGATGTCCTCTACCTCCTGCTTGGCTTTTTGCGGATCGGCGGCAGGCAGATCGATCTTGTTAAACACCGGCAAGATCTCCAGATTGGCATCCAGCGCCAGATAGGTGTTGGCCAAAGTTTGCGCCTCCACCCCCTGGGTGGCGTCCACCACCAGAACCGCCCCTTCGCAGGCGGCCAACGACCGGGAAACCTCATAGTTAAAATCCACATGGCCGGGGGTGTCAATCAGATTCATCTCATAGGTCTCCCCGTCCTGGGCCTTGTAATACATAGTCACCGCCCGGGCCTTGATGGTGATACCCCGCTCTTGTTCCAGCTCCATATTGTCCAACATCTGAGAATGAATCTCCCGCTGGGATACGGTTTCGGTCAGCTCCAGCAGCCGGTCGGCCAGGGTGGATTTTCCATGATCAATATGAGCGATAATTGAAAAATTACGAATCTTGGAACGGTCGGTCATGATGTTCGCTCCTTTTGAGATATAGAATAGGCCCCAAGCCGCAACGGCCTGGAAGAAAGGGGGCGGAATGGCTTTATCATACCACGCCGGCGCGGTTTATACAAGGGCTTTTTCCCTCACCGCAGGGCGGGATACCGTCCTTCCTGATAAAAAGCCGCCAACGTCTGCGCCATCTGTTCCCGGTCGGCCTGATAGGTAACCCCATACCATTTGGAGCGAGTTTCCAACAAAGCCACAGACACTTTTCCCGCCGAGATCATCCGGTCAATAAAGGCGGGGAGAAAATATTCCCGTTTCATAGGGTCCCCCGCTCCCTCTTCCAGCCACTGGGCCAGATCGGCCTCCATCCAGGAAAAAAGATCGCTGTGCAGCGCCCATACGTTCATAGAAACCGGCGTCTTATCCGGCAAAGGCAACCGGTTTTCCGGTCCGGCCCAAGAGATCACCCCGCTGCAATCCCGCCGGATATCCCCCCGCTCCACAATGGCGCGCAAAAATCCCTTTTCGGCCTGACACACGCCGCGGGAAACGCCGCCGCTGCCGCTGAGGGTATGACAAAGCGGAAAGCCCACCATTGCCAAGGCTTCCCCCGTACAACCTTTTCGGAAAAAATCCCCCAATTGCAAAAAGCTGTCCCGTCCTAAAAAATCATCCGCGTTGATGACGCTAAAGGGACCGGAAACCGCCTTTCTTGCGGCATACACCGCGTGACCGGTGCCCCAGGGCCGCTGGCGGCCTTCCGGCGGGAGAAAACCTCCGGGCAAATCCTCCATCTCCTGAAAAGCGTAGGCCACCTCCAGTCTTTCTGAAAAGCGGCTGCCGATTTTTTGATGAAAGAGCTCCTCCATCTCCCGTTTAATGACAAATACCACCTTGCCAAAACCGGCAAGGAGCGCGTCGTGTATCGAATAATCCAAAATCATTTCCCCGTTAGGTCCCAGCGGGTCGATCTGCTTTAGGCCGCCATACCGGCTGCCCATCCCCGCCGCCATAATTACAAGGGCTGGTTTTTCCATCCTCCCATACCTCCTTCACACTTCACACGCCGGTCCCTTCCCCAGCGCTTTTTTGTAATATCATACCACAAAAAGCACCCCTTGGGAACCCCCCAGGGATGCTTCCATCTTGAAAAAACAGTTTTACCCGGACCCTCCCGGTCGGTTTTGCTCATGCCTCTCCCGGTTCCGCGCCCCTCATGGAACAAACGAAAAGCACCCCAAGGATGCTTTTCGTTTGCCGGCCGGGAAAGCATCACTCCCCCGCTCCAGCGGTCTGCCTTTCCACAGGAGCCAGCCCCCGCATAAACCCGTCTACCGACCGGGTATAGACCGCTCCGCCGATGATTTTGTTTTTGTAGACCAAAACATCCAGCAGCACTTCTTCCCCCGAAGGATCGTTGGTCACCTGAAAGGTGGTCAGCTCCACTTTTTTGCCGGCGTAGTCCCGCAGGTCATAGCCGCATTGCTGCTGCATCTGATTGTAAGACTCATACACCTGGTCAAATTCCTTGGGGATCTGTACCTTCTTGGTCTGCGCGGTTCCCGTCTCCAGCTGGTATCCCAGAGAACTGAGATACTCCACGCAGTCCTCCTGGCTCCGGACGGTAACAGCCGCCCCAGTGGGAGCCGCCTGCCCTCCCGGCGCCAGCACAATTACCGCCGCAACCACTGCCGCCACAAGAAGGATGGCCGCCACGATATGCTTTTTGGTCAGTTTGAATGTGTAAATTTTCATCTCGCCACCTCCGCAGTTTCAATCTATGCAGAAGAGTGGAAAAAAAGCACTGCCGCCCATTGGATTCGCGCTCCCTCTGCCACCGCCGGCAGTTTTCCAATATTTAGGAACCGTAATCCTCCAGCAATCCCGCCAACTCTTCCTGAGAAAAGATTTCGATCCCCCGTTCCAGCGCCGCTTGATCGGCCTCCGGCAAAGCGGCCACCGGAGTTTCGGTAACTTGTATCGGCCGGTCCCCCTGGGGCGGAAACACCGATACCAACCCCTGATAGCTGGCCACCCGATACAGCGGCGCAGGTCCGGAGGGCAGGGTCACCTCCGTGCTTGGAGCCGAAGCCCGGTTCATTTCCTCCTGGGGCGGACCGGCAGGATCCTGGGGCTGATCCTCCCCTGTTAAGGTCAGCACCGCCGCCGCCACAAACAGCGCGGCCACCGTTCCCGCCACAATCAGCAGCAGCCTTCTGGGCCATCCAGATTTCATGGAAAATTCCCTCCTTTTTCTAAAAGTGTTCCCACTGGAGGGCTGTTCATACAAATTTTCTTTTTCAAACGATGATTTTCCCGGAAATCTGTGTTATAATGCTTGATACATATGAAATCATTTTGCCTTTGACCACTTAGGGGAAAGGAGTTTTTAGCCTTGAGCGCACCCAAGAAGAAACGGCATATCGGCCGGACCATCGGCTTTGTGTTGCTGACCATTCTGTTGATCGGTCTGACCACTACGGCCATTTGCGGCATGGTTTTCGCGGTATACATCAACAAATATGTCAGCAACGATGTAGAGATTTATTTGGACAGCGTCCGAATGAATCTGACCAGCTTCTTATATTATGTAGACCCGGAAACCGGAGAAGAAAAAGAGCTGGACAGCCTCCATGGGTCGGAAAACCGGGTATGGGTCTCTTTGGACGAGATTCCCCGGCAGCTTCAGCTCGCCTTTATTTCGGTAGAGGACAACAGCTTTTATACCCACCACGGCATTAACTGGAAGCGCACCATTGGCGCTACGCTCAAATGGACCGGCCTGGTCAGCGACTTTACCGGCGGCGGCAGCACCATTACCCAGCAGGTGATTAAAAATGTCACCGGCGACGACGACGTTTCGGTAAAGCGCAAGCTCCAAGAGATTATGCGGGCGCTAGACCTGGAAAAGCGCTACGAAAAAGACGATATTTTGGAAATCTATCTGAACAAAATTTATTTTGGTCAGGGAGCTTACGGCGTCTATCAGGCGGCAAAAACCTATTTTAACAAGGAACCCAAGGATTTGACTCTGGCGGAATGCGCCTCCATCGCCGGCATTGTAAAAAACCCCTATAAATATGATCTAAAGCGTTTTCCCGAACAAAACGCCGAGCGGCGGGAAACCGTGCTTTATACCATGAAGGAATACGGCAATATCAGCCAGGCTCAGTATGATCAGGCTATGGCTGAGGACGTTCAGGCCTATCGAGGCAACCAGGAAAGCGGCGACGCCGGCAGCTATCAAAGTTATTTTGAGGACGCGGTCATTGAAGCGGTTAAAGCCGACCTGCAAACCAAGCTGGGCTATAGCGAAAGCATGGCCATCCAGCTCCTCTATACCGGCGGTCTGAAAATCGTCACCACCTTGGATCCAGCAATTCAGGCAAAAATGGACGCCGTATTTCTAGATGAAGAAAATTTCCCCGGCGATTTGGGTAACGACGGTACCTTTCCCCAAGCGTCCATGGTGATCATGGACCCATATACCGGCTATGTAAAAGCCCTTTATGGCGGCCGGGGCGAAAAAGAGGGCGATCTGGTGCTCAATCGGGCTACCCAGACTTATCGCAGCCCCGGTTCGGCCATCAAACCCATCACGGTTTATTCTCCCGCTCTGGAATATGGCTGCGTCACCCCCATTACGGTGGTGGACGACGCGCCCAAGGACTTTACCGCCCGAGGCGACGGCATTGGCTGGCCCTATAACGAAAACCGGCGGTACAGCGGCCGCTGCACCATTCTGAAGGGCATCGCCAACTCCTATAATACGGTGGCGGTGGACTTGCTTCAGCAAGTGGGGGTGGAGCGTTCCTACAACTGGTCCACCACCAACATGGGGCTGAACTTGGTGGAGCGCATGACCCGCACCCTCAGCGACGGCTCCACCAAGGAATACAGCGATAAAGATCTCAGTCCTCTTTCCATGGGTTCGCTGACCAAGGGCGTTACCGTACTGGAAATGACGGCGGCCTATTGCGCTTTCGTCAACAACGGACAGTACACCACGCCGGTTTTGTATACCAAAATCTATGATTCCAACGGAACTTTGCTCATCGACAACACTCCGGTGACGACGGTAGCCATGTCCACCAAAACCCGAGATTATATGATCCAGCTGCTGACCAACGTGGTCACCAACGGCACCGGCCGCAAGGCTGCGATTAACGGTATTCAAGTAGGCGGAAAAACCGGCACCACCAGCGCGGATAACGACCGCTGGTTCGCCGGCATTACGCCTTATTACGCAGGGGTGGTTTGGTTTGGCTTTGACCGTCAGCAAAGCCTGCAAAAGTTCTCTACCAACCCAGCCTTGGAGCTGTGGCATCGGGTAATGAGCAGCGTCTTGGAAGGCAAGGAAAACGCCTCTTTTGATCTAAGCACCCCCATGAATAAAGTGACCTATTGCCTGGACTGCGGCCTGCTGGCCAGCGACCTCTGCTCCAACGATGTTCGGGGCAGCAGGGTCGCCACCGCCATGCTGGCGGCCGAGGACGTTCCCAAGCGCACCTGCTCCTGCCATGTTTCTGTGACTTTGTGCGGCTCCGGCATGATTGCCAATGATTATTGTCCGGATACTTATAAAAAGACGGTAAGCTTGATGAATTATCAGCGGGCTTATCCAGGTCCTTCCACCGTAACCATTGGAGATCAGCAATACTGTGCGCCATATGAGTTGACCGAAGAGCAAGTCGCCGCCGGTTATCAGAAGGCTGCCCCGGCCACTTATATTGTCTGCACCACGCACACTCAGCCAGAGACGCCGCCCGAGCCTGATCCTCCCCCCGATCCCGGCTGGCTGTTCCCGCCCTTAGATTCCAACGAACCGAACCAGCCCATTGATCCCAACCAACCCATCCTGCCGCTTCCCGATACGCCGGAGGAGCCAACCGACCCCGGAACGCCGGACGACCCGGATCTTCCCGATACGCCCGCTTCCGACCCTTCACTGCCAGAAAACCCGGGAAGCAATACGCAAGACCCCGGCTCGGAAGGCTCCGAGAATTCAGGAGAAAACAACAATCCATTCAGCAACTTTTTTGACCAAATCGGCGGCATTTTCAATCCATAACCAGTATTGGCCAAAGAATAAAGCCTTCTGCTCCAGTGTAAATCAGCATTTTTTCATCCACAGCTCCCCATTTCTATATGGGGAGCTGTTTTCGTTGTAAAAAAACGCCTTGCGCATTGCGCAAGGCGTCAGAGCGTTCCATTTATTTTTCTTCCAGATATTCCCGCAGGCCACGCTGCACCCGGCCAGCCCGGCCAACGGTGGTTTCGGCATGATACAGAGAGCTGATAATCGCTTCCTCCACCGCCTCGGCGCTCATATCCAGCACCGGGTCAATGTGTTCGTCGTCCATCATCTTCATCTCTAAAATGGCAGTTTTGCTATAATGCGGCACCCGGTTGGCGGTGGTAAAGGCAATGGCAATATCTCCGCTGCCATTCCCATAATAAGAACCAGTGCGGGCCAATCCCACGCCCGCCCGGCGGCAAATCCGCTTGAGCTGGCGCTCATTCAAAGGAATATCGGTAGCCAGCAACATAATAATAGACCCCTGGTCCTTTTGCTCGCTGGATAGCTTTTGCTGAATCTCCTCGCCCATATGACGGCCCTCAATCAGCAAACGTCCCGCGCCGCCAAAGTTGCTCATGACAATAGCGCCGATGGTATAATCTTGACCGTCCAGCTTTACAACGCGGGAAGCCGAACCAATGCCGCCCTTTAATCCCAAGCAGCACATACCGGTTCCCGAACCTACCGCCCCTTCCTCAAAGGTATCGGAAGCGTTGGCCAGCGCCTGGAACACATGCGCTTCCTGAACATGCATGCCCCGGATATCGTTCATCCGGCCATCATTACACTCGCAGACCAAGGGGTTCACCGTACCGGTTTTCAATCCGATATCCGGATTCTGCTCCAGCATATGCTTAATCAGGGCGTTGGCAGCCGTGCCGATACTCAAAGTGTTGGTCATAATGATGGGAGTTTCGATAGTTCCCAGCTCTTCCACCTGAATCAAGCCCATGGATTTTCCAAATCCATTGATGACGGCAGAAGCCGCCATCACTTTATCCTGAAACAGATTGCCCTCATGGGGCAAAATAGCGGTCACGCCTGTATTGACGTCGGCTCCATCCCGGATGGTTACCTGACCCACTTTGACGCCGGGAACGTCGGTAATCAGATTGCGTTTTCCCGGAGTGCCCTTTCCAATCCGGATGCCCGATGCTTTGTCTAAGCCCATAAATTTACCTCGCTCTTCTTTGCTATTTAATCGTATCCAAGAACTCTTGAATATCTTGAAACACATAATCCGGTTGTACCGGACTTCCCGCCAGGTCAGCTAAAACGGCCTCTCCGCTGAGCAGCAGGGCAGCGTCGATCCCAGCGTTTTTACCACAGGCGATATCGGTATACAGCCGGTCCCCCAGCAAAATGGTCTCCTGGGGAGAAGCCCCTGCCAGCTCCATGGCCAGCAAAGCCATATCTGGTTCGGGCTTACCCAAAAATCGGGGCCGGCGGCCAGTGGCGCGAAACAGCATCTCGGCCACGCTGCCGCAGTCGGGCACATAACCAAATTCAGTGGGACATACCCAATCCGGGTTGGCGGCAATATAGTCCACCTTACGGCCCAGCAGAATACAGGCGTCCTCCAGCTTTTGAAAGGTCAGCTGGGTATCAAAGCCCATACACAGGCAGTCTACGTCCGCTTCCGGCTGAACGGTCACCGGCAGCTTTGCTTGCTCCAACTGCTGCCGGAAAGAATCGGTGCCAAAAACATAGATTTTTCGATAGGATTGGCCTTGCAAATATCGGACCGTTACCTGCGCCGAGGTGCAAAAATCTGACCGGGACGCCGGAATCCCCATTCTGGCCAATTTTTCAAGATAGCAGTCCACGCTTTTGGAAGAATTGTTGGTCAGATAAACCGCTCGTCCCCCAATCCGCTGAACATGGTGCAGAAATGGCAATGTTCCCGGAAACAGCCTGTCCCCCAGATAGATTGTCCCATCCATATCCAACAGAAAAAGCCGTTTTTGCCGTAAGGAATCCATGCCGTCACCTCGTTTTTCCGCAGTTCCTATGATACCGTTTCTCACTGGGAAAGTCAACAGGCAAAACAAAATTCCTTCTCCCCTCCAAACCCCCGCCGGGGCAAACGGCAAGCCAAAGCGGACCAGCTGATCCCGGTCCGCTTTGCTCTTATGAAAAAATATCTTATCCGGAAAAAGGAATAATCATCAGCTGGCCCGGCGTAAGCTTTGCCGCCGGCTCCAATTTGTTCGCCGCCAAAATCTGAGCAGCCCGGCTGCCGTATTGCTTGGCAATGCCCCAAACGGTCTCTTGTTCCTCCACAGCCCGCAACACCAGCGTGCCCGCAGGGGGCGCCTGGCGGCGGTTCTCTTCGTCCAGTTGGCATTGATCCACCTGCATACAAGGCTGACACACCAATCCGCGACCTTGCAGCAGGGCAATGAAGCGAATACGGATGCTTCCGCCGTCAGCTTGGGCGTTCACTTGCTGCCAGCCCGCCCGAACAGACAATTGACTGGCCTCCACTGGGTTGTCGCACACCACTTTCACAGTATGCTCGGTACAGTGCAACCGCCCGGCCTCGCAGCAATACAGCAGCCGGAAAGTATAAATACCGCCCATCCGGCCGGCGTCATCCACAAATCCCCGGGCGCGGCAGCGGCAATCCATCACAGAGGCCGCCGGCTCCTGGGGTTGACAAACTTCATCCACCGGGATGGTTTGTTCAAAGCATTTCCATGCCGGACAGGCCAGCTGCTCCCGCTGGCATTGGGTCTCAAACCGGGTGCTGTAAAGATCCTGCAATACGGAAAACCGCATCCGCCGCACCACGCAGGCGGTAGCGCAACCAGTTAAATTACAGGAAAGCGCCGGCGCGTCTCCCTCTAGCAAAGTCACCTGAGATTGCAGCGTTTGATATTCCACCGTCACGCTGTCTCCCGGTTCCACGCCTTCACATTCCAACACTTGAGAAAAGGGGATCTGATATTCCTGGGTTTTCATCTGCCCTTCCTGGAAAAAGACCGCCTGAATACAGGCGCTGCCCCGCAGCATCACCTTTCCGCTGAGAATCCGCTGCTCTTCCTGCCGCCAATCCACTGCATATTGCAGCAATTGGCCCAGATTGGCGGTTTGAAGCTCGTCGGCGGCTACCAGCTTTTTTTCGTTGACCATCCGCAAAACTTCCAGCTCCACCGTATCGCACAGCAGTTGGATATCCTCTTCCTCGCTGCCGCCGGCGCTTTCAGTAACGGTAAAAGGACTTTTTTGAAAAATTTGTACCGACGCGCCCAGCTGGGCTGTCAGCTGAAGTTTGCGGGGATTGCGGATCTGAGCGTCGCATCGGAGCACCTCCATCCGCAGCTGGGCGACGCTATCCTCCCGGCAGCCTGCCGCCTCAATTTCCAGCGAAAAAGGGACGCTTCCCCGCACTCGCTGCCACCGGTCCTCGCTTTCTTCCTGACAAAGCGCCTCTAGCTCGGCGGCGCCTTCTACCACCACCCGGTTCTGTCCCACCGTTTTTTGTTTGATCTGGCACAGCGCAACTGTGGTCAATACGCTGAACACATCAGCCTGCGTATCTGGAACGATAACTTCCATAGATACCTCTCGCTGCTGTTCGGTCTGGGTCAAAAGGGTATATTGTTCATAGCTGTTTTGAATCAATTCCATAGCGCTTTCCTCCCATCGTTGGTCTATCCATATGCGGCGATGAGAGAAACTATGCAACAACCGAACCTCTTTTCATGTCTGCCATGCTCTTATCATTTTTTTATAGGAGGATAACCATCCGTTACAAGGAGTCGCCTCCTGTTATGGAAACAGGTTTCTGAACATGTTCAAAAACCTGCCCCATACAGCGCTCTGCCAGGATTACCAAACAGGAACGGTATCCGTCATATCCTTTTTGCGCCAACGCATCTGTTTCCCTGCAATACAGAGAAATTTTCTTGGGCGGAAAATAAAATCATGTGTCCTGAGAAAAATGGTTTGCTTCCAGTTCCTTTATACGGTCTTCCCCTTATCCGCAAAACCTTTCCCATGAAAAACATTTTCAGAGCTTTCCTTTTCGACTCTCCCAGGGCTTTTGCCGGGAGACATATTCCTGCAGCTGGCAATAACTCTGATAGCGGCTTTGGGCAATCTCTCCCTGCTCCACCGCCTTTCGCACCGCGCAATCAGGCTCCTTTCGATGGGTGCAGTCAGAAAACCGGCATTGTCCAAACAGCCGGTGAATCTCCGGAAAAAATCGAGTCAGAATCTCTCCTTCCAACCGTTCCACGCTGGCCGCGTCAAAGATAGAAAATCCTGGAGTGTCGGCCACCAGCCCGCCGCTTTCCAACGGCAGCAGCTCCACGTGGCGGGTGGTGTTTTTTCCCCGGGCAATTTTTTTACTCATATCCCCCACCTGAAGGGAAAACCGGCCGTCCAGCCGGTTAAGCAGGCTGGACTTTCCAATGGCGGAATTGCCGGTAAAGGCGCTGATCTTACCAGCTAACAGCCCTTGCAGCGCAGCGATTCCCTCTCCGGTAAGGGCGCTGGCCCGCACCACTGGAAAGCCCGCCAAACGATAAGCCCGCTCCAGTTCCCGGCTGGGATGCAGATCGCATTTGCTCAAAACAATCACCGGCTGAATCCCCTGACAAAGCGCCACTGCCGCCACTTGGTCCACCAAATAAGGGTCGGTCACCGGCGGAGCCTGAGACGCCAGGATGATCAACTGGTCAATATTCGCGATAGCGGGACGAATAAGAATATTTTTTCGAGGAAGGCGCTCTAAAAGATAGCCCTCTTTCCCCGTCAGACGAAATACCACCCGGTCCCCCACAGAAAGCACGCCGTTCCGCCGCAGCTTTGCGCTGGCCCGGCACCGCAGAACGCCGCTCTCCCAGGCCACTTCATAATTGCCGCCGATTCCTTTCAGAATCACACCCTGCCGGCGCTCCTCCATCAAAGGGTCACCCATTCGTCCGCAGTTAGTTCTCCATTTTGATAAACCTGCATGTGGTGCTGGCCGGCGGGAGCGGAAATACTAATGGAATAAGATATCTCGCTGGAATTATGGGTGCTGCTGTCCACCGTTTTTCCATCCATCAAAACTTCTACTTGGATCAGATCTACGCTCTCGATCAAAAAGATCCGATAAGGCACTGTAACCTCGGGCGGACGCTCCGGCTCCTTGCTAAGCACAAAGGTAACCACAGAGCCTTTTTCCACCTGGGTTCCCTTTTCAATACTCTGCCGGATCACCTGCCCGGAAGTACCTTCGTACTCTTCATAGGTGGGGTCTTCCCACTCCAAGCCGGCGGCCTCCAACCGGGTAAGGGCCTCGGCTTCCGAACAGCCCATCAAATCCGGCATATCCACCAGCACGACCTCTGGCCCCTTGCTTACCGTCAGTGTCACCGTATCGCCGGCGGTCAGCTCAGCCCCCTCGCCGGGATCGGTGCGCAATACGTAGCCGTTTTGCACCTCATCGTCAAACTCAGGGGGATTTTCCACACAAACAATCCCCAAACGCTCCAGCTCGATCTTGACCTGCCGGGCTTCCTGGTTCACATACTTGGGCAGATGAAAGGTTTTGGCGCCCCGGCTGATGGTAACCGTGATCTTTCCGCCTTTTTCCATTTTATGTCCGGCTTCTGGAGACTGCTGAATGATCTTTCCCGCGTCTACTGTCTCGTTATAAACATATTCCCCTTCCACAATTTCCACGTCGGCATATTTGGAATCGCCCACTACTTGGGAAAAATATTCTCCCACCAGCGGAGGAGCGGATAACCGGCTGTCATCCTCCCGGTCAAAGGGATTCAAAACCGCGTTGACAAAAGCCGCCGCGCCAACGCAAAATACCACAATCGCCAAAATACTGAAAATCAACGCGCCAGACAAAGGCGTTTTCTTCTTTTTCTGTTTCGGCATGGCTTCTTCCTCCTCTAAGATGGACCGCTCCAACTGCTCCGGCCGGTTTTGAACGGCGTTACGGTTTTCAGCCTCCAGCAAAGCAGCTACCTCTCCGGTATTGTTCAGCTTTCGAGTGGCGTCCAGGTCGTTTTCCCCATCGTCCATGATGGGACATTCCTCTCGCGAAATATTCAACCGGAACTGCTGCTCGTTTTGAAAGGCCTCCAAATCCCGCAAAAGCTGCCCAGCGGAAGCATACCGCTTAGAAAGGACCGGATTCATCGCCTTCATAGTCATTTCCTCCAGCATAGGCGACACATTTTCCGCAAAGACCGAGGGGGACACCGCAATGGAATTGATGTGCTGAAGAGCGATCGAAACCGGCGAATCCCCCTCAAAAGGCAGCCGTCCGGTAATCATCTCATACATCACCACTCCCAGAGAGTACAGATCGGCGCGGTTATCCACATGACTGCCCTTGGCCTGTTCGGGAGAAACATAATGCACCGACCCGATAGCCTCACCCTTGTTATAGGTGGTTTCCCTGGCGGCAAAATGCGCGATTCCAAAGTCGGCCACCTTTACCGTTCCATCCCGCAGCAACATAATATTTTGCGGCTTGATATCCCGATGGATGATATTATGGTCATGGGCATGTTCCAGCGCCCGGGCAATCTGCGTGGTAAAAACCGCCACCTCTTTTGGCGACAGCTGGCCCCGGCGGCTGAGGTATTCCTTCAACGTAATCCCGTCGATCAGCTCCATGACGATGTACTCAATGTTCCCTGACCTGGAAACATCGTAAACATTGACAATATTGGGATGAGACAGCATCGCCACCGCCTGGGCCTCATCGTGAAATTTCCGGCGAAACTCCTCGTCAGAGGCATACGCATCCTTGAGGATTTTAACCGCCACATACCGGTTCAGCCGGTGGCACTTTGCTTTATAAACCACAGCGGTGCCGCCCACGCCGATAACCTCCAGCAGCTCGTAGCGGTTGTCCAGCATCGTTCCGATAAACTTATCCATGATGGACCTCCTTAAAACCCAACCAGCACAACCGTGATATTGTCCCGGCCGCCCCGATGCTTTGCCAAATCAACCAGCCGTTCGCAGGCCGCGTCCGGCCGCCCCGCCTGAAACACTTCGTAATAAATCTCCGGTTCGGACACCTCCCGAATCAGACCATCGCTGCACAGCAGCAAAAACTGCCCCGGCTCGGTCCGCAGAGAAAACAAATCGCACTGAACGGTAGCCTCCGCCCCAATGGCGCGGGTAATCACGCTGCGGCTGAGATGCCGGCTGGCTTGATAGGGGGTCAAATCTCCTCGCTTTACCAACTCAGTGACCAACGAATGATCCTCGGTGATCTGCCGCATGCCGGTACAATCCAAAAAATACGCCCGGCTGTCCCCCACGTTGGCCACCAATGCCTGTCCATCCCCACAGAGCGCCGTCACCATCGTGGTCCCCATGCCGGAGTAAGCCTGGTTTGTCCCGGCGGCAGTATAAACCTCTTGATTCACCTGGTCATAAACTTCCACAAGCCGGTCCCGAAGTTCCTCCGGCCTGCCCCGCCGCCAGCAGCCGTCCATATTCCGCAAAAACAGATCGGCCGCCAACCCGCTGGCTACCTCCCCAGCGTTAGCGCCGCCCATTCCGTCGCACACCAAAAAAAGCCCCCGGCCGGTTTGCTGATTATATTCCACCCGGAAGGTATCCTGATTCACCTCACGAACCATCCCGATATCTGTCAATCCCCAAGCTCTCATTGAGATACCTCCTTGATACGCTGCCGCCGCAGCTGTCCGCAAGACGCTGAAATATCGCCGCCCAAACTCCTCCGCACAGTCACGTTTTGCCCCCGGCGGAGGAGGACCTCCTGAAATCGCTCCAGCTGCTCCCGGCTGGAAGGCCGCAGCGGCGATCCCTCCACATGATTCAGCGGAATCAGATTGATATGGCAGGGAAATCCCTCCAAAAGCCGATTCAGCTGCCGGGCGCAGTCTATCGTGTCCGTCATACCGTCGATCATCGCATATTCAAAGGATATTCTCCGCCCTGTTTGAGAAAAATAGCGACGGCAAGCCGGAATCAGTTGATCCAGGGGATACTTCCGATTCACCGGCATCAGCTGGGACCGCAGCTGGTCATTGGGCGCGTGCAGAGAAACCGAAAGGGTCAGCTGAAGCTTTTCCTGCGCCAGCCGGTCAATCATAGGGACCAAGCCGCAGGTAGACAGCGAAATGTGCCGCATGCCGATATTCACGCCCCCTGGGCGGCTTACCAATTTCAAAAAAGCCATCACATTGTCATAATTGTCCAGCGGCTCCCCAGTTCCCATCAGTACCAGATTGGAAATTTTTAGTCCACTGTCCGCCTGCGCAAACAACAACTCATCCAAAATCTCCGCGGGCGTCAGGTTCCTGCTGCGGGCCGGATCAAAGGAAGCGCAAAACACGCAGCCCATCCGGCATCCGGCTTGGGTGGAAAGGCAAGCGCTGTTGCCATGGCGATACCGCATTACCACGGTTTCAATGCTGTTGCCATCCGCCAGGCCAAACAAATATTTTACCGTACCATCCCTCTGAGAAACCTGCTTTCGCAAAATCTCAGGCTTGGTAATATACCAGCCTTGTTCCAGTTTGGCCCGCAATCCCTTAGAAAGATCACTCATTTGGGAAAAGCTTGCCACCCCCTGATGGAGCCAGCGAAATATCTGCCCCGCCCGGTAGCGGGGTTCCCCCATCTGGGCCATTTGCTCCTCCAGCTCTTCCGGGAGCAGCGACTTGATGCTTTGCTTTTCTTCCATATCAATTGCTCGCTTTTCTGAGTTTTGCCATAAAAAATCCATCCGTACCATGGATATGCGGCCAAAGGGTAATCCAACCGGCTTTTACCGGCCCGATTCCTGGAAGGGAAAAGGCTTCCAGCACCGCTCCCTTCTGATGTTCCAACAAGTCCTCTACCACTTTTTCATTTTCTTCCCGCAGCAAGGTACAAGTGGAATACACCAGCCGGCCGCCAGGTTTTAAGTAATGAAACGCGTTTTCTAAAATCCTGCGCTGAAGGAGCGGCAGCGCTTTGACCGCGTCCCCATCCTTATACCGCACGTCTGGTTTTTTTCGAATCACACCCATACCGGAGCAAGGAACGTCGCAGATAATCCCATCGGCAATCCCCTCCAACTGAGGCTGAAAAACCGACGCGTCTGCCACATGGCTTTCCAGGCAGGATAAACCGCTCCGAGCGGCGTTTTCCTTGATGAGCGCCACTTTGTGCGGATAGAGATCCATGGATATAAGCCGGCCCCGGTCATCCATCTGCTGTCCCGCCGCCAGGGATTTCCCACCCGGCGCGGCGCAAAGATCCAAAACTGTCTCCCCCGGTTGTGGGGCCAAAGCCTCCACACACAGCTGGCTGGCAGTATCTTGCAGATAAAATAAGCCTTCTTCCAACGCTCCGCTGTGAAGTACGCCTTTCATTGTATCAAAAATCAGCCCATTTTGCAAATCCGGATGGGGCCGGGCTGCGATACCCTCCCCAGCCAGCCGGTCCAACAACGCTTCCCGACTGATTTTTTTAACATTCACTCGAGCCGTAGCCGGCGCTGGCGCGTTATCCGCCTGAAGCAATTCTTCGCACCCCGAAGCGCCCAACCGCTTGACCATCTTGCCCACAAACCATTTGGGATGACTATACCGAATGGAAAGATAATCCAACAATGAATCCTGGGGAACCGGCGGCAAGTCATCCAGCCGGCGGACCAGCGCCCGCAAAACGCCGTTTGCATAGCCCGCCGGACCAGGACCCGCCGCCTGTTTCACCAGCTCTACCGTTTCGTTTACCGCCGCCCTTGGAGGAATCCGGTCTAAAAAAATTAGCTGATAAGCCCCGATCCGCAATCCATCCAACACTTGCGGGGTCAGCTTTTCCACCGGACGGATGGAAAACTGTCCAATCAAAAAATCCAGCCAGGCCCGGTTTTGCAGCACGCCATAAGTGATGGCCGAAGCCAAAGCGGCCTCCTCCTGCCGCAAGGGCGCGCAGGCTTTTTTCAAATAGAGATCAGGCCAGGATCCCTGCCGGCGAAAAGCGGCCAAAGCCGCTAAAGCAGTTTGCCTTGCAGAACCCATCAGTCGTTCCGCCGGCGGCCGTTAAAAATCATCAGCAGCCGGAACAGCTGAGCCAGCGAAGTGGCCAGCGCCGCCACATAGGTCATGGCCGCCGCTCGCAGCACCTTGCCCGCTCCGTCCACTTGGTTTTCAGTAAGCTGCCCGCTGGAATCCAGAGCGGCCATCGCCCGATTGGAGGCGTTAAATTCCACCGGCAACGTCACCAACTGAAACAACACCACCGCCAAAAAGAGGATAATTCCTGCCAGCGCCAGATTTTCACTGCCCAGAAGAATCCCAATCAACAGCAGCGGCCAGGAAAGGGTGGAGCCAATCTGGGTCACTGGGATGATCGCCGCCCGCAGCTTGATGGGGCCATAACCCTTGGCATATTGAACCGCGTGACCAGCTTCATGGGCAGCCACCCCCACCGCCGCCACCGTATCCGCGTCAAAAACGCCCTCAGACAGCCGGATGACATTGGTTCGCGGGTCGTAATGATCGGTCAGCTCCCCCGCCACCTGTTGAATGGATACGCCGTCAACGCCGTTCATCTCCAGTACCATTTGGGCAGCCTGCCGGCCGGTCATTCCCGCCCTTTGCTGGGAAAACCGGCGATAAGTGCTGCTCACCCGCGCCTGCGCCCACATGGCAAAAATCATGGCCGGTATCAAAATTAACAAATCACGATAATACACCAAAAGCACCTCTTTCTGCAACAACGCATACTCTTTATTCCTTCCGATCCATAGAAAACCTTTGCTCCAGCAAGGCGGCATGTCCCCGGAAAAAAGCGTCGGCCGCCATCCGTTTTCCGCCGGCGCCCTGAACCTGCTCCACCCGCACCGCTCCATGACCGCAAGCCACCAGCGCGCCCTGGCGATCCACCGACAAGATTTCCCCCGGACAGCCCAGGCTGCCTTTCTCCTGGGCTAATACGCCCCCAAACAGCTTTAGTTTGCCTCCGCCCAGGTAAGAAAATGCTCCCGGTTGGGGATCGTATGCCCGAATCGCACAACAAACCTGCCGGGCCGTTTGACAAAAATCAATCAAACAATCCCCAGTTTGAATCATTGGCGCATAGCAAGATCCTTGTTCTGGCTGGGGCATCGGCGCCAGCGCGCCCTCTTCCAGCTGGGCCAGGGCCTGAACAATGGCTTTTCCCCCCAACTGGGCCAGCCGGTCATGCAGACTGCCGCAAGGCTCGTTTTCCTCAATATTCAGCGCCGCTGGCAGGAGAATATCCCCCGTATCCAATCCGGCGTCCATCTGCATAATGGTTACGCCGGAAACAGTTTCGCCTTGAAGAATACACGCGCTGATCGGGCTGGCCCCCCGATACTTGGGCAGCAGGGAGGCATGAATATTCAGACAGCCGTATTTGGGGATTTCCAGTACCTGAGGCGGCAGCAAACGACCGTAAGCCGCCACAATGATGGCGTCTGGACGCAAGGCCCGCAGCTGCTCCCAAGTCTCTTGCTGTTTCAGCCCTTTGGGCTGAAAGACCGGAATACCATATTCCATCGCCTTGATCTTCACTGGCGGCGGCAACAGCTTCATACCCCGGTTTTTCGGAGTGTCCTTGCGGGTATACACCGCTGCGATCTCATGCCCCGCCTGAATCAAAGCCTCCAACGCCGCTACCGCAAAGTCCGGAGTACCCATAAATACCAGTCTCATTTGGCCTCTCCCGCTTCCAGTTCTTCTTCGGTCATCATATCCAGGGCCAGTTCGGTATACAAATGACCGTCCAAATGGTCGATCTCGTGGCAAAACGCTCTGGCGGTAAAACCCTCCGCCTCCCGCTGGTGCTCCCGACCCTGCCGGTCCTGATAGCGGACGGTGACCTTTTGGGGCCGGACTACCGTACCATATTGCCCTGGAACGCTGAGACAGCCCTCCAGCCCCTCCTGCTCTCCCTCTTTGGAAATGATCTCCGGATTGATAATTTCCAGATAGCTCTCATCCTCTATCATCACCAAAGCCACCCGGCGCAGCACGCCCACCTGAGGACCTGCCAATCCCGCTCCATGAGCGGCGGACAGTGTGTCGCGCATATCATCCAGCAAAATAAACAGCCGGTCGTTAAAATCGGTAACCGGACGGCAAGTTTTTTCTAAAATCGCGTCCCCCACCGTTACAATCTTGCGAATTGCCATAAGAGGCTTCCTCCTTGTTCTGACGGGAAGACCCCGCCGCCGTTTCAAACCGCCCGGAAGGGCCGTTTCCACATTTCTTTTTTGATCTTTTCCACCAGAAATCCAGGTTCTACATATAATAAGGGTCGATATCCGCTGAAAGGGTCAGAGTCCGGCTGCCCGGCCACCGGTCATAAGCCGCCAACATTTGGGACACCAATCCCCGGCTGGCGCTATTAACCTGCCCCCGAAAAGCCACCGTATAATAATACCGTTTATTTAACCGGACAATGGGGGCCGGCGCCGGCCCCAGCACCTTCGGCTCCAAACCGGGAATTCGCGCCAGTTGACCAGCCAACGCCTGAGCAAAGGTCCCGGCCGCCTGGCGTACCGCCCGCTCCTCGCCCCCGCCAAACCGAAATACAAACCGGTGCGCAAAGGGCGGCGCTTCCAGGGCTCTGCGATCCTCAATTTCCCGCTGGTAAAAACATTCGTAATCCTGCTGGGCGGCAGCCTGGATGACTGGGTGTTGAGGCGTATAGGTCTGAATCACCGCCCGGCCCTGCTTTTCCCGGCGGCCCGCCCGGCCCACCACTTGGGCCAACAGAGAAAAGGTGCGCTCAGGCGCGTGATAGTCCCCGCAATAAAGAGAGAGGTCAGCTTCCAACACCCCCACCAGGGTTACATTATCAAAATCCAGACCCTTGGCCACCATCTGGGTTCCCAAAAGGATATCGGCCTTTTTTTTAGAAAAGCTGTCCAACAGCTTCTCATGAGAGGTTCGGCCCTCGGTAGTATCGGCGTCCATCCGTAAGATTCGGGCCTGGGGCAGCAGTTCCCGCAGCTCCTCCTCCACGCTTTGGGTGCCTGATCCAATCAGCCGGATGTGCGCTCCCCCGCATTGCGGGCAAACCGGTATCATGGGCTGAGAATACCCGCAGTGGTGACACATGAATCGTCCGTTTCGGCTGTGATAAGTCAGGGCTGTACTACAATTTTCACACATGGGGATATAACCGCAATCCACACAAGCGGCCATCCGGGCGCTGCCCCGGCGATTGATAAACAGGATGGACTGTTCTCCCCGCTCCAAATTTTCCGTCAGTTCAGCCAGCAGCTGCCGGCTGATGCGAGAAGGATCTCCCTCTCGCAGCTGCCCCCGCATATCGGCCACCACCGTCTGGGGCAGGGGCGTTTGCTGATACCGCTGGGGCAAAGAAAGCAAATGATAGGTTCCTTGCTTGGCAGCGTAAAAGCTCTCCACCGAGGGCGTGGCCGATCCTAGCACCAGCAGGCAGTTTTCCCGGGCAGCCCGGTATTTGGCCACCTCCCGCGCATGATATCGGGGGTCGGATTCCGACTTATAAGTAGGCTCCTGCTCCTCGTCCAAGATAATACAGCCCAAGTTTTCCAGTGGGGCAAATACCGCTGTGCGGGTGCCGATGACCACTTTCGCCTCTCCCTGCTGAATCCGGCGGTATTCCTGATACCGCTGAGCGGCGGTAAGACCGCTGTGAACCACCGCCATTTGCCCGTTGAAATACAGCTGAAATTTGCGCACCATCTGAGGCGTAAGAGCGATCTCCGGCACCAGCAAAATAGAGGTTTTCCCCTGGTTCAACATATGCCGGATCAATTGCAGATACACCTGTGTCTTGCCGCTGCCGGTAACGCCGTAAACCAGCGCGGCCTCGGGTTTTTCCGCTGCCGCCAGCTCTTTCAGCCGGTAAAATACCGCCTGCTGTCCGCTGCTCAAAGTCAAATCCGGCGGAACGACAGATCCCTGAGCGGGAGCCGTAACAGCCAGTTTCTCCCGCTGCAGAGCCAACACCCCCAAATTGACTAACCGGCGAATCAGCGATTCTCCCACGCCTGTAAGATAGCAAACCTCTTTTTCCGGCAGCCGGCCCGCCTGCTCCAGACACCGAATCACCGCTTCCCGCTTTTCCCGCAAACGGCCTGTTCCAATCTGACCCAAAGCCTGTTCCACTGGCAAAGCAAGGCTGACCATGGCGACCGTTTTTTCCCCGGCGCTGCCGCCAAACTGTTGGCGCAGCGCCAGCAGGCCCTTTTGGGTCAGTTGTCCAAGCGCCCGCTGAGGCGCTTCCAGCTGGGTCAGTTTGGCAAGATCGCCGGCTGTCAGCGACTTTTTCGATCCATAAACCGCCCGCAAAAGCGCCTGCTTTTCCTCGCTCTGCCCCGCAAGCGCCTGTTCCAGCGGCAGCGGTCCGGGCAAATAAGCGTCCGGTTTCCGCTTCCATATCCCAGGAGGAAACAGCGCGTTTGCCGCTTGGAAAAAAGTGCAAAAATACCGGCGGCACATCCACAGCGCCAAGTCTTTTTGCTGGGGCAGCAGAAAAATATCATCGTCCAACACCTGGGAAATGGTTTTCAGCGGCCGGTCTCCGGTCTCCTCCACCAGCTCCAAAAGGATGCCTTCGGTTTTCCGGTTGCCGGCGCCAAAGGGCACAATTACCCGCTGGCCTTCCCGCAGCCGCCCCTGCCACTGGGCGGGAACGCGATAATCATAGGGGCGGTCTATGGAATAGACCGCCGCCGCTACCGCCACCCGGGCCGCCTGTATCCGCCCGTTCATTCGACGCTCAATCCTCCGGCTGCTCCCCGCCTTGGGCAGATTCTTCTTGATTTACCGGCAACTTTGCCGGAGCCTCTTGACACCCCTCTTCCACAGGCCGGTTGACAACCCTTCCTCTTACAATATCATCCAGGGCCAGCTTCACCGGTTTTTCGCTTAGCTTGACTTCCCGAACCTCCGCCTGTTCGGCGATTTCTCTGGCCCGCTTGGCGGTCAAATTCACCAACAGATAGCGATTATCCACTTTTTTCAGCAACTCGCTCATCGAGGGATACAGCATAATCTTCTTCTCCTTTTTTCAAACAAAAAATCACAATCCGCCGGGCTTCTTATTCCAAAGCAAAGCCCCGCTTGGTCCGCAGGCAACGGCAAGAAAGTAAAATGGCCCGCAGCTCGTCGGCAGCGGCTTCCACCTGCTCGTTCACTACAATGTACTGATAATGCTCCATCCCGGCGCACTCCCGCCGGGCGGCGTTCATTCGCTTCTGAATGACGGCTTCCTCTTCCGTACCCCTGCCCCGCAAGCGGGTTTCCAGCGCATGATAGGATGGGGGCGCGATAAACACCAGCACCGCGTCGGGCCGGGTTTCCTTAACCTTCAACGCGCCCTGAAGTTCAATCTCCAACAAAACATCCTCGCCCTGTCCCAGATGTTCCTCCACCGGATCCAAAGGGGTTCCATAATAATTGCCCACATATTCGGCGTACTCCAGCAGCCGTCCCTGGCGAATCCGCTGCTCAAACTGCTCCCGGGTAAGGAAATGATACTGCACGCCGTCCTGCTCCCCTTCCCTTGGGTTGCGGGTCGTGGCAGAAATGGAAAAATACAGCCGGTCCATAGATTGGATCACCCGCTGAAGAACCGTCCCCTTCCCCACGCCGCTTGGCCCTGTAATCACAAACAGGGTTCCTTTTCTATTCATCTTCATCCTCTTCTTCGTCGTCCTCATATTCGCTGTTCAACCGGTTGGCGATGGTTTCCGGCTGAATAGGAGACAAAATCACATGATCCGAATCGGTAACCAGCACGCTGCGGCTGCGCCGGCCATAGGTGGCGTCAATCAGCATATTGCTTTCTTTCGCTTTGGCGATAATCCGGCGGATGGGCGCCGATTCCGGGCTGACAATGGCCACCAAGCGGCTGGCCGACACCATATTGCCAAAGCCAATATTAATCAATCTCATCATTCGCCGCCTTTACTCCAGATTTTGAATCTGCTCGCGGATCTTTTCGATTTCGGCCTTCATGTCCACCACAATCCGAGCAATCTCCACGTCATTGCCCTTGGAACCAATGGTGTTGGCCTCCCGATTCATCTCCTGCACTAAAAAATCCAACTTACGGCCTATGGCAATCGGGCTTTGCAGCATGGCGTCCAGCTGATCCAAATGCGACCTAAGCCGAACAATTTCCTCAGTAACGTTTACCTTATCCGCGTAAAGAGCCGCCTCCTGCAAAATCCGCTGCTGGGCCAAATCCGAGCCTGCTAACAGCTCGTTCATTCGCTGGGCGATACGCTGGCGGTACTCCTCCACACAGTCCGGAGACCGGGCTTCCACCTGGTCCACATAACCCCGGATCAACTCCGCTCTGCCGGTCAGGTCGGCCACCAAACGAGCGCCTTCCTTCTCCCGCATAGCGTTATATTCCTCCAGCGCCTGAGCCAACACTTGAGCAACCTCGGTTTTCAGTTGATCGGCGTCAGCCTCTTCCCGGGTTTCCTCCATAGCGTCCGGCAAACGCAAAAGGGAAAGGGCGGTCAAATCCTGCTGTATGCCATAGGTCTCCGCAATCTGCCTGGCCGCCTGCACATAACCCTCAATCACCGCCAAGTTGGGAGTAATTTTAATATCGGCTCCCGCCTTGGCCCGCACCGACACAAAAAGATCTACCTTTCCCCGGGCAATGGCCTTTTGAACCTGATGGGCTGCCAGCTCTTCCAGATACCCATAAAGCCGGGGCACCTTTACGTTCAAATCTAAATACCGGTGATTTACCGAACGCAGCTCTACTGTAATTTCCCGCTGGCCGGTTTCCCATTTTATCCGGCCATAGCCAGTCATGCTTCTGAGCAAGTCATCACTTCCTTTTCTTTTGTCCGCAGGTCAATCCCGCAGAATCCGCACAATGGAAAACTCCATTTCCCGTCCGCTTTTTTTCATTTGCCGGGAGACAACGACGCACACGCCAATGCCAAGAGCAAATAACATCCCCCCAAAGGCCATCCGCCGCCCTTCGCCGCCCCCTGCCTGAAAATATCCCAGAAAAAACAAGGCCAACGGCATCAGATAAAGCATCATGGCCAGTTTCAGCACCCGTCCGGTGGCGCTTCGGATCACCACTTCGTCTCCCGCTTCCGCTCCCAAAGGATTGCCCGCCGAAACCACTACGGTTTCCTCCGGATGCGGACACCCATGACACGTGTGGCAGTCGCCGCTGCACGCAGATTTTCGTTGAACCGCCACCATGGCGGTCTGCCCATCTACCAAACGGATTACCCGCGCCTGCTGCTCCATAAAACCTCGTTCCTTTCCTGATTGCTGTTTTACCCTTCCAACGGACGGTAGCGGCTCATAATGGCCTCGGCCGCTCGTAATCCGTCTACCGCCGCGCTCATGATACCGCCGGCATAGCCTGCGCCTTCGCCGCAGGGAATCAATCCCATAACCGTAAGACTATTCATATCCGCTCCCCGCAAGATACGAACTGGCGAGGAGGTGCGAGTCTCTACCCCGGTAAATACGGCGTCTTGCCGGGCAAAGGCCGAAATCTTCCGGGCAAACTGAGGCAACGACCGCCGCAACATCTCACAAACAAAGGGCGGAAGCGCCTGGTCCATCCGGCAAAACTGCCATCCCCGAGGATAGCTGGGCGCGACTTTTCCCAGCTTGTGAGAAACCCGATCCGCTAAAAAATCCCCCGCCAGCTGGACCGGCGCCTGATAGCCGCCGCCCCCTAACCCAAAGGCCCGCTGCTCCAATTCCCGCTGAAAAGCCACGCC
>CATJIY010000167.1 GCA_949740695.1 uncultured Eubacteriales bacterium | reverse complement strand
CGGATTTTCGATATCGTCGCCCCAGGCGTAAAGGCTGCGGTCAAATTTTTCCATGCCCAGGGGAGAAATTTTATTCAGGGTTTTAATATGAAACATCAAAAAACCTCTTTCTGTTTTATTTCGCGGGAATTACGCGTTTTTTGCTTCAAAATCTTTCATAAATGCCACCAGCGCTTTGACGCCTTCTATCGGCATTGCATTGTAGATAGATGCTCTCATGCCGCCGACGGTGCGGTGACCTTTTAAGTTGACAAATCCGGCTGCTGCGGCCTCTTTGACAAATTTGGCGTCCAGTTCTTCATTCCCCGTGACAAAAGGAATATTCATCAGAGAGCGGTATTTCTTTTCCACTGTGCCCTTAAACATCTTGGAGCTGTCTAAGTAGTCATAAAGCAGATTGGCCTTTTCGGTATTAACCGCCTTCATCTTCTCTAAGCCCCCGATGTCGTTTTTAATCCACTCCAAAACCAGCTTGCAGATATAAATGGCATAAGTGGGAGGAGTGTTGTACATGGAGCCGTTTTCCGCATGGGTTTTGTAGGTCAGCATGGTGGGAGTTCCGTCTTTCGGTTCACCGATCAAGTCCTTGCGGATAATTACCACAGTAAGACCAGCCGGCCCCATGTTCTTTTGGGCCCCAGCGTATAAAACGCCAAATTTCGAAACGTCAATGGGCTCGGACAAAATGCAGGAGCTTACATCTGCAACCAGCGGAACGTCGCCGGTATCAGGCAATTCCACATATTTGGTTCCGTAAATGGTGTTGTTCATGCAAATATGGAAATAGTCGGCGTTTTTGTCAAAAGTGGCAGGATCGAGCTCAGGGATATAAGTGAAGGTCTTGTCGGCGGAAGAAGCCACTTCACGGGCATTGGCAAGCTTTTTGCATTCCGAAAAAGCTTTTTTGGCCCACTGACCAGTGAGGACAAAGTCCGCGCTTTTAGATTTTGTGGCCAAGTTTAAGGGAAGCATGGCAAACTGGGTAGATGCGCCGCCTTGCAAAAACAGCACCTCATAATTGTCGGGGATGTTCATCACCTCACGGAGAAGGGCGCTGCATTCGTCGATGATTGCCTGATAGGTTTTGGAACGGTGGGACATCTCCATCACCGACTGGCCACTGCCATTATAATCCAGCATCTCGTCCGCTGCCCTTTTTAATACTGCTTCTGGCAGCATGGACGGTCCGGCGCTAAAGTTCATTACTCTGCTCATTTGCGATACCTCCAAATATTATTTGCATTTAATTGAAACGGACAACTCCGTCTGTTCACAAGCCATTTGACAATGGCGGAACAGTCATAGGGGTAGATTGCTCTTTTCTATTGATTTTGCCGTCTTTCTGGCCATTGAGCGGATGAAAACCCGTATGATTGCTATTACTTCTTATTATATTTCTTTTCGTGGTAATAGTCAATTGATTTTTTGGAAAAAGCAACCTCCTTTGTAAAATTTTTCACCATTCAAAAAGAGAGTTTTGAGCTTTCCTGAAAGGTTGGGTTTGCGCAAAAGCGAATTTCCTGTTCGTTCAAAGAATAAAAAAACAATTTCCGTGAAAACTAGGTTTGAAAGAAAGCGTATGAGCCTATTTTTCAATCAAATACAGATACTGCCGATGCGAATCGGATGGATTTTAATTTGGGAGGTTACATGAACTATGAGAAAGTCGGCCTTTGGCAAAGAAAAGTTGGGTAAGGGATTTTATATCGCCCTTGCAATCAGCGTGGCAGCAGTGGGTACCGTGGCGTACCTTACCATTTCCAGATTGAACAGCAGTTTAAATCCCGATAGGACAGAGCCTCAGACACAGCTACAAAATAGTACCGACTGGTCGGTGCCGGAGTTAGAGGATGTGGCGAAAAACCAGCCTGGAGTCCCCTTAGAAAATAAAACGCCTGTCCAGAGCGAACCGAGTTCTGCGGAAGAGTCTACCCCCACAATGGAACAAAGCAGCGTCCCTGAGGAAAGCGCTCCCCCGGCGACAAATACGGGTGGCGCGTATATTATGCCCTTAAGCGGCGAAATCATGAACCCTTACAGCAATGGGGAACTGGTGAAGTCCAAAACCCTCAACGAATGGCGCACCCATGATGGAGTGGATATCAAGGCGGCGGAAGGAACGCCTGTTAAATCCTGCTTTGACGGTACGGTGGCCAATGTGAGCAACGACGGGAAGTGGGGCGTTATGGTTGAAGTGGAGTATCCGGAGTGTACTGCGTATTTCTGCGGACTGGCGGATACGGTGAAGGTCAAAAAGGGCCAGGAAGTAAAATTAGGAGATGTGATTGGTGAGGTGGGAAATACCTCCCTTGTAGAAAACGCCGATGAAAGTCATCTTCATTTGGCCATGAAAAAGGACAACAAGTGGATTGATCCTATGACGGTCATTACCCAAAACTAGAAATAAAAACGGCACAGGGACTTGTTTGCGCTTGTCCTTGTGCCGTTTTTGCCAGTTATTTTTTGGGGGAATCCGGGAGGGGTTCGATGGATTCGGAGAATGGCGGCCGCAGAGAAAATTTCTTGTGAAAAAAGGCGGTGGCGATGGCGGTAGTGGGAATGGTGAACAAAATAGCGATGCTTCCTGCCATGGCTTGCAGAATCTCTGAAGCGATCATCTCCATGCTGAGGATTTCCTCTAAATTGCTGCGATAGGTGACCAGCAAAAGGGTCATGTGAAGGCCGCTTCCCATATAGGCCAGCACCAAGGTGTTGGCCATGGTTCCCATAATATCCCGCCCAATTGCAAAGCCGGACTTTATGATGCCTTTACAAGTGATGCCGGGCGCCTGCACGATAATTTCCGCCAAAGAGGAGGCAATGGACATTCCCACATCCATAACAGCGCCCAAGGCGCCAATGATGATTCCAGCGAAGAGAATGCCTCTTAGGTCAATGGGTGTGTCGGGATTCATGACATAAATTAAGAGGGAGTCGTCGTCGGTCATGCCGGTCATTTCCATCATATGGGCGCTGAAAACGGTGATGACGCCGGCGATTCCCACCCCGCCCATGCATCCCAATACAGCCGCTAAACTTTTTAAGGTGAATCCGCTGACCAGGGCGTGAGTTGTCAAAATGGTAAAGACGCAGATAATCAGCGCTGCGGCGTAAATGTTAAATCCGTTGGCGATTGCGGGAATCATGACAAAGAAAATGGCAAGGCAGGTGAGTAGCAATGCGACAATGGTGCTAACCCCTTTCCCCTTTCCAAACAGAATCACCAAACCGCAGAATCCGAATACCAGCAGGGCAAGCCAGCTTGTGCGAACGGGGTTTCCGGTAATCCATTGGTTTTCCATATATTCGTTTGTTGCAAGGGAGACAAAATGGACCTTTCCGGGGGTAACCGGGGCGCCCAGCTCCATTTGGGTTTGATCCATGACCTGAGTGGCCACAATTCGCTGGCCCTTTTTTTCGCCGTTTAACACGGTGGCATAATAAACAATTCGGCGTTCGGTGATCTCATGAGTGTATTTGCTATAAATTTCGTTGTCCCCAATGATTTCCTCCGCCCGCGCTTTACAAGAGGCTTCGGCGTTTCCGGTCTGCTCCTGTCCTAAGATATTTCCATTTTGGGTACAGACCCGGTATCCCACTGCAATAAAGAGGAGGGATAATAGGATTACGGCAGCGCGG
>CATJIY010000166.1 GCA_949740695.1 uncultured Eubacteriales bacterium | reverse complement strand
CCTGACCCTGACCCTACCGATCCCGAGTAGTCTCGTGACGGCAAATCAGTGAACCCTACTGGCAAACCCCTAAAAATCCTAATAACCCCGCTGAAAATCCAGCGGAGTGAGGTGAATTTTCATGACCCAAAGAATTAACCGCATTTCCCCGCCGCAAGTTCAGGTTCAGCAGGCGTCGCAGACCCGCCCAAAAGGGCAGGCCGGCACTTTTGGCGCCATGCTTCAGCAGGAACTGGGGAAGCAAACCGGAGCCAAAGGCGTAGCCTTTTCCAAACACGCGATCTCCCGGGCGGAGGAGCGGGGCATCCAGGTGACGCCGCAGCTGATGGAGCAGCTGGAGGGCAGCGTGGAGCGGGCTCAGGCAAAGGGCGCGGTAAACATTTTAGCTATGGACGCCGACCGGGCGGCATTTATTATCAATGTGCCCAACGCCAGGGTTATCACCGCCATTACCCAGGAAGAAATGAGAGAGAGCGTATTTACCAATATTGACGGCGCCGTCTTTTTGAAATAACAAAGAGGCAGGACCGATTTCGGAGGTCTCAGCGGGATTTGTCCGATTGACATTTCCCCGGACGGCGCAAAAAACGAAAGGAGTCAAAAACAAGCTATGACTGGAGCAATGTACGCGGCAATCGCCGGGTTAAAAACCCACATGAGCAAGCTCAACGTTATCGGCAACAACATTGCCAATGTAAACACTTACGGCTACAAATCAGCGCGGACGGTTTTCCACGACGCGCTGTATACCACCAGCCAGGCTGGGTCCAATGGTACCAGCGTTATGGGCGGCCGGAATCCTAGTCAGATCGGTTACGGCGTTCAGATCGCCTCTATCGACTTGGATATGTCCACCGGTAACTATTCCCCCACTGGCCGGTCTAGCGACTGTATGATTGACGGCGACGGTTTTTTTATGGTGGGCGACAAAACGACTGCCGACGCTATCGCGCGCGATCCGGCCGATCCGGATCAGTATAAACGGCTAACCTTAAGCCGGGTGGGCAACTTTGAAATAAAGGCCGACGGCTATCTGTGCGATGGTAACGGAAACGTGGTCTACGGCTTTCTTTGCACTGGCGCGGAGGTCGGTGAGGATGGCGCGCTTACCGGCAAGATGACCTTCAGCGATCAGCTGGTGCCTCTTCGTCTGCCTATGATGAACGAGTTGGGCAAGGCGCAGTATCCGGAGTTTTATACCGAGCAAAACCTGGCTACCGGTAAAGTCGTTGGTCAGATTAAAGACGCGGAGCAGACTGACGCAGACGGAAAACCTTTTACCCGCTGCGAAGTGGACAGCATCACCATTGATCCCACTACCGGACGGGTTACCGCGGTTACCAAAGAAGACGAACCTATTGTTATGGGCTATATCGCCGTTGCTAACGTCACCAATCCCAACGGCTTGACCCATGAGAGCGGCCCCTATTTTAAGGTAGGAGATGGCGCGGGCAACATGTCGGTAGCGTTGTTGGGCGGCGCGGATAAGGATATTACCATCGGAAAAGGCAATGACACCGAGACTTATGCGGACGGGTTTTATATCAACCATAGCTTGCGGGAAGACGATGCCGACGATCCGGAAGGGGCCAAGTGCCGCAGCGGCGGTACTACAGCCCTGATTACCGGCGGCTTGGAACAGTCCAAGACCGACCTGGCTACCGAGATTGCGGAAATGATTACCACCCAGCGGGGCTATCAGGCCAATACCAGAATTATTACAGTCACCGACTCCATGTTGGAGGAACTGGTGAACATCAAGCGGTAACTATTAAAATAACTGCGGGCTGGAGGGGATTTTCCCCTCCCCCCGCCAGTGGCAAAGAAAGGCGGCCTTTCGGATGATCGTATTGACAAAGCGGAACGGAGAGCGTTTTTTGGTGAATCACCGCCAAATCGAGTGTATCGAAATGATACCAGAGTCCAAGATCGTCATGATGAACCACGACTATTACCTCGTCCTGGAAAGCATCGACGAGATTATCCATAAAATTGCCGGGTATCACGCAAAGGTACAAGACATTCACCGGCAAATCACAGTGGTTGACAAGCGATAGGCCGGTGCGCTTGTTAGCGGTAGGAAGGGGAAACAGGTAATATGAACATAACCTATATTATCGGCGTAGTCATGTCTATCGGCGTCATGATCTTTGGTATGGTCAGTAAGACGGTAGACGGCTCGATTGCGTTCCAGTTTGACCAGATTGGAAACTTCTTCGATATGTCCAGTATCCTGATTACCATCGGGTGTACGGTCTTTATCGTTATCGCCAGCTTTCCCATTAAGATGCTGGCCTCCATGCCAAAACATTTTGGCATTTTACTAAATACCAAGAAGTTTAATCCGGTGAATTATATTGACCAGCTGGTAGAGCTGGCCCAGATTGCCCGTAAGAACGGCCTGCTTTCTCTGGAAGAAAAAGCGAATGAACAAAAGGACCCCTTCTTTAAACAGGCGATTATGCTGATTGTGGACGCCAACGACCCAGATAAGGTTCGAGATATTTTAAACAATGATATCGAATGTATGTCCGCCCGGCACGACGCCGGCGCGGGAATGTACGACAAGGCTTCGTCGGTGGCGCCTGCCTTTGGTATGGTGGGTACCCTGGTGGGATTGATTAACATGTTGAAAAACATGAGCCTGGATGGCGGCGGCGCAAGCTCCCTGGGTTCGGATATGGGCACCGCCTTGATTACGACTTTGTACGGATGTGTTTTGGCGCATATGATTTTTGGGCCCATTGGCTCCAACCTGCGGATTCGGGATGAGGAAGAAACCCTTTGCAAGCAGATTATTGTGGAGGGAATCATGTCTATCCAGTCCGGCGAAAATCCCAAGTTTTTGCGGGAAAAGTTGATGACCTACATGCAGCAGAAGCAGCGTGACGGGGCTGGCGGCAAGAAGGGCAAAAAAGGCGGCGGCGATGACGCCGGCGGCGAGGGTTAATTCCCGTCAACGCTGAAAGGAGTGAGGACAAATGAAAAAGAAACGGGGCGGCGGCGGCGCCAACTGGATGGATACCTATGGCGATATGGTGACCCTGCTTTTGTGTTTCTTTGTGCTGCTCTATTCCATGTCCACCATCAGCGAGGAAAATTGGAAGGCTCTGGTCATGAGCTTTAATCCAGAGGCGGTTCAGACGCCCACGCAGACAAGCGGGAATGATGGGCCTAACGCCGACCCCAGCGAGATGGATAACCCGGGAGAGGGCATGACCATTGACCAGGACGCTATTGACCAGGATATGGAGATGCTGTTTCAGGCGCTGAAGGAATATGTCTCCCAAGAGGGCATGCAGAACAGCATCTCGGTGACCAAGGGCGACGGGAAAATTTATGTCACTTTTAATCAGGCGGTGTTTTTCGATGGGGACGACTGGAATCTGCGGGAAGAGAGCATCCCCATTTTATCTACAGTGGGCGGCATGCTTACCGGGGCGAAAAATTCCATTTCGGAAGTTCGGGTAAGCGGTCATACTGCCCAGGCGCGGGATAATCAGGAGAATAAAACACTGGAGGACCGACAGATTTCCGCCATGCGGGCGGCAACGGCGGTTGCGTATATTCAGATGAATACCGAGCTGGACGCAGCGAAGCTTATCAGCGAGGGCTATGGCCAGTGGCATCCGGTGGCGGATAACGAAACCGAGGAGGGCAAATCTCAGAATCGCCGGGTAGAGATGGTCATCAGCGGCCGAAACTTGGAGGCTGAGCTGGAACAGGGCTTGTTGGAATATGAGGTTGTCAAAGGGGAATAACTTCCTGGGCTTCCCCAGGAGAAAGGGGCTTTTCCCTGGGAAGGCAAAACGTAGGGATTGCATCAGGGCAGGTGAGAGGATAACATATGGCAGAAGTACTATCACAAAGCCAAATTGACGCGCTGCTGAATGCGGTGCGAAGCGGTGAAAAAGACCTGGACAAATCAGGCGAGGAAGAAAAGAAGTACCGAAAGTACGACTTTTACCGGCCGCGAAAGTTTACAAAGGATCATATCAAGATGCTGAACAGCGTCTTTGAAAAGTATACCCGCTTAATCAACTCCCGGCTGAACACCCTGCTGCGAACCAGCTGCGAAGTTTCGGTGGACAGTATCGAAGAGCAGCGGTACTACGAGTTTTCTAACGCACTGACCGAGGGAGACGTGCTCAGCTTGAGCGCGGTGGAAATCAAAGGCAAGCAGGATGAAAGCCCGGCGCTGATCTATATTTCCACATCTTTGGGGATGATGATGATGGACCGGATGCTGGGCGGCGAAGGGGATCTGCGAGGGAGCGAAGCCAGCGAATACACCTATACCGATCTGGAGCTTCAGCTTTATGAAACATTGGTGGAGGATCTGATTTCGGTACTGGGGATCAGCTGGGAAAACTATCTTCCCATGGCCTTTACCTATGAACGAACGGAGGTCAATCCCACTTTGGTTCAGCTGATTGGCATGGACGAGACTGTGGTGCTGGTGGACATGAAACTTTCTCTCCCCAGCGGGACCGGACGGGTTAGCGTTTGTCTTCCGGGAATGATGCTGACCAATGTGTTTAATGAAATCAGCAGAGAAAACCCCGGACGGAAGGTCAACGAGGAAGATAATTCTGAGGATATTTTTGACCGGCTGCGGGATTCTAGTTTGGATATTGTGGCTCAGTTGGGAGCAACCCAGCTTTCTCTGAACGATGTGTACCATTTAAGCGTGGGCGACGTTATCGACCTTGGGCAGTCCAAGGATTCGCCTATTTATCTGGAGATCGGCGGCTATTCCTGGTTTGCCGGACGGATGGGCACTTATAAGAAAAATATGGCTGTGAAGATAGATGAAGTATGCTATCAGGCTGAGCAAAGGAGCGAATAGATCGGATGGAAAAGGAATTCTTTAGCCCGATGGCGCTGGACGCCCTCGGTGAAATGATGAACATCAGCCTTGGTTCCTCTGCTACAGCGGTATCAAACATGCTGAATCAGAGGGTTGATATTACCACGCCAAAGGTTTCAGTGATCGAGATACAGGATTTTGCCTTGGGCAATCTGGAGCCGGCCATTGGTGTGGAAATCCAATATGTCGAAGGGCTGGAAGGCAGAAATGTTATGCTGCTCAAACGCAGCGACATCAAGGTCATTGTGGATATCTTGATGGGCACCGAAACTCCCGACGAGGAATTTGAGCTGAACGAGCTGACCATCAGCTGTGTCTGTGAAGTTATGAATCAGATGATGGGTTCGGCGGCCACCGCTATGTCGGACTTTTTGGGCTATCCGGTGAATATCTCCACTCCCACCACTTTTGAGCTGGAAAGCCTGGAGGAGTTTAAGGCGCAGATGGCGAAAGAGCCTCTGGTGGTGGCCCGCTTCTATCTGAAGATTGAAGAAAAGATGGAAAGCGAGTTCATGAATATCATGCCTATGGGCTTGGCCCGCAAACTACTGGTGGGACTAGGTCTGGAAAGCGAGATTTTGGACGGAGAGATTCCTGCGGTGGAAGCGCCTCCCGCGCCGGCAGAGAGCGGCAGTTCCGGTTCCGGGGTTTTAAGTCAGGAAGAGATCGAGAAGGTAATGGCCGCCAACGCAGCCCCCGCGGCCCCTGCCGCTCCTGCTCCCTCGCCTGCGGCTTCTTCAGGCGGTGGCGGCGCCCTCAGTCAAGAAGAGATTGAAAAGCTATTGGCGGGTAACAGTGCTCCAGCTGAAGCGGCTCCCGCACCTGCTTCGACCCCTGCGGCAGCCTCTGCGCCGGCGCCTACTCCCACAGCCGGCCCTGCGCCTGCTCAGCCGGCGGCAGGGCAGGCGGCGCCTTATCCGCCCATGCCGCAGCAGAGCGCGGATGGCGCTTTCCCTGGCGGCAACGTGGGATATCCGCCCTATCCCTATCCGTATCCCTACCCTTACCCCTATCCGCCTCAGCAACCGGCGGCTTCCGTCCCTGACCCCAAGGTTATCAATACTACGCCGGTCAGCATGAAAGAGATGGACGTGGAAGAGGTACTGGGTAAAGAACAGGCGCAAAACCTGGATCTGATTATGGAAGTACCTCTCCAGGTGTCGGTGGAAATCGGCCGCACCCGGAGAAAAGTCCAGGATATTCTGGCCTTTTCCAAAGGCTCTCTGGTGGTGTTGGATAAGCTGGCCGGAGATCAGGTGGATTTGTTTGTTAACGGAAAATGTATCGCCAAGGGCGACGTGGTAGTGATTGATGATAATTTTGGTATCCGTATCACCGAGATTGTCCAGAACCCCAGCATCGAGAAGATGCTTCAGAAGTGAAGCGTCCTTCCATAAGATAAAAAATAATCGAGTAGAACGAAAAGAAGGATTGGTGTTTTACAATGGCAAAGAAGATTTTATTGGTGGACGACGCGGCCTTCATGCGAAAGATGATCCGGGACACCCTGAGCAAAAACGGCTATACTGAGCTGTTTGAAGCGGTGGACGGGGCGGACGCTGTGGAAAAATACGGCGAGATTGGCCCTGATTTGGTGATTATGGATATCACCATGCCTAATATGGATGGTCTGGAAGCCCTGAAAACCATTCGCGCTAAGGACAGCAACGCCAACGTAGTAATGTGCTCGGCTATGGGCCAGGAGAGCATGGTTATGGATGCGGTGCGTTCTGGCGCAAAAGATTTTATCGTCAAGCCTTTTAAGGCTGACCGGGTACTCAAGACGGTCAGCTCCATCTTGGGTACTCCCTAAGGCGTGGGCGAAGGCATCCTTCCGCTGGTATGGACCTTTTTATGCGTGGCGGTTATCGTGGGCTTGGCCTATTGGTTCACGAAGCATGTTGTAGGTCGGGGCTTTGGTCCCTATGCTGCGGGAGAAAAAACAGGAAACATCCGGATTCTTTCCCGCATAACGGTGGGAAAAGACCAGCAGTTGCTGCTGGTCCGGATTGGGGCGCGGCACTTCCTCCTGGGGTGCGCACAGGGGGGAATCTCTACTCTGGCAGAGTTTTCCCAGGAGGAGGCTGCGGCCTGGATGGAAACAGGAGAGACGGGCGGCAATACGCCCAGTTTTTCTCAAGCGCTGGCAACAGTGCTGCGGCAACGGAAAAAGAGGTGAGATCCAAGTGCCCGAAGGTCTGATTAATATTAACGGCGAAAGCGTCCAGACGCTGGAAGTGCTGTTTATGATGACCATGATTACATTGCTGCCCTCGCTGGTGGTGATGATGACCTCTTTTAGCCGGTATGTGATTGCTTTTTCTTTTTTGCGGTCGGCTATGGGAACCCAGCAGACCCCGCCGAATATGGTTTTGGTGGGGTTGGCGCTCTTTTTAACCCTATTAACTATGGCTCCGGTAGTGGATCAGATCAATACCGAGGCTTATCAGCCCTATGTGGCGGAAGAAATCGATCAAGCCGAATTTTTAAATCGAGCCGCGATACCGCTGAAACAGTTTATGGTGCGCAACACCAAGGTAAGCACTTTGGAGATGTTTTGCAATTTGGCCCATGTGGATATGCCTGAGGTGGTGAACACCGATACCGTAATAGAGGCTTTGCCTCTGCGGATTATCGTACCTGCCTTTATGACTTGCGAGCTGAAACGGGCCTTTGAGATTGGGTTTTTGCTGTATATCCCCTTTATGCTGATTGATATTGTAGTGTCCTCTACCTTGATGTCTATGGGTATGATTATGTTGCCGCCCTCTATGATTTCCATGCCGTTTAAGTTGTTGTTGTTTATCTCGTTAAATGGCTGGGAACTGCTTTTTTCTACTTTGGTGCAGGACTTCCGATAGGGGCGTCCGCCGTTTCATGAAGAAATCACCTTGACAGCCGCCGGAAGAGGAGGAAACCAATGGATACATCCCAGGTAGCAGACGTCCTGCGAGAAGGCGTTAGCGTAGTCATTAAAATGGCCGGGCCGATGCTGATCCTCAGTATGGTGGTAGGCGTGGTGATCGCTATTTTTCAGGCGGTAACCCAGATTCATGAACAGACGATTTCGTTTATATTAAAGCTGATCGTCGTGATTGCGGTATTGTTTATCGGCGGCGGCTGGATGATGGAAACCTTGTTGGACTACACCCGGTCGCTTTATGTGCTGATGCTCAGCTGAACGCCCGCCGGTAAAGCCGCAGGAAAGGAGTTCCCTGGTGATTGACTGGAGCCAGCTTACTTTGTATCTGTATATCCTGGCGCGCATGAGCGGATTTGTCCTGTTCAATCCCATTTTGGGACGGCGGGGACTGCCAGGATTGTTCCGAAGCGGCTTGATTTTTGCCTTGACGGTGACGGCGGCGGGGATCACCAGCCAAACGGTTGGGGTTCCCACGACTTTGCTGGAAATGATGATTCGGCTGTTGCTGGAGTTGGCGCTAGGCTTTTTGTTGGGGATGGTGATGAATTTTTTCTTCTATATCCCCCAGCTGGCAGGGGCGGTAATTGATACTCAGATGGGTATGACCATGAGCCAGACCTATGATCCGGGGTCCCAAGCCAGTATGTCGGTAAGCGGCGTGGTGCTGAACACCTTGATGACCCTTTTATTTTTTGCAGCGCAGGGTCATCACACGCTAATCCGAATTTTGGTTACCTCTGGCCAATTAGCGCCTTATGGAGCGGCGGCGGTAAGCAATCAGGCGTTGGAACTGCTGATGCAACTGTTTGTTCAATGCACTGTTTTGGCGGTAAAGCTGTGTATGCCGATTTTAGCCGCCGAATTGATCGGACAGATTGGCATGGGCGTGCTGATGAAGTTTATTCCTCAGATCAATGTGTTTTCCATAAACATTGAGTTAAAGGTAATCATCGGTTTGGGATTGACTTTGGTGTTGATGGCGCCGTTCAGTGAATTTTTGCTTCAGGCAGAAAGCCGGATGCTGGATAGTCTCAGCCGGGTGCTTTCTCTTGCCAGCGGCGGCTGACCGGAAAGACGCCGTCACGTTTTCAGGCTGAAACAGAAAAGCGGCTGAAAGACAGGGTTAGCAGATGGAAACCGCCGGACAGAATCGGAGGTCCTAAGGGGGGATACTATGGCGGAAGGCTCCAAAACCGAAAAAGCGACGCCAAAAAAGCGACGGGACGAACGGAAAAAAGGTAACGTCTTTATGAGTCGCGACGTGGTGTCGGTGGTGACGATGCTAGGGGCTTTTTGTATGGTATGGATGCTGTCCGATACCATTACCGGGCAGATGGGAGGCTTTTTACGGTATTGTATGGCAGGGATAAACGCCTCTCAAACAGAAAGTTATTTTGCCACGCTGCCAGTACAGTGGGTGTTGGCCTTGGTAAAAGCGGTGGGGCCGGTAGCCGGGGCTACTGCGTTGTGCGCCATCGGGGCGACTTTTGCTCAGACCAAGTTGTTGGTCAGCGGAGAGGCCCTAAAACCAAAATTTCAGCGAATTAGCCCTTTGCAGGGATTTAAGCGCCTTTTTTCGCTACGAAGCGTGATTGAAGCGCTAAAAGGAATCCTGAAAATCACCATTTTGATGGTGATTATCTATACCAGTCTGACAGGGACTTTTCAGGAAAGTTCTAAATATCTTTATACGGACACCTCAGTCGCGGTGAGTCATTTGTTCAGCGGCGTGGTGAGTATGATTTTGAAAATTACCCTGGCCTTTGTGGCGCTGGCCGCCGCCGACTTTTTCTATCAGTGGTGGGATTATGAGCGCCAACTCAAAATGAGTAAGCAGGAGGTCAAGGAAGAATATAAACAGTTGGAAGGAAACCCCCAAATCAAAGGAAAAATCCGAGAGATTCAGCGGCAAATGGCCCGTTCTCGTATGATGCAGCAGGTGCCGGGCGCCGACGTAGTCATCCGAAACCCCACTCACGTGGCGGTAGCCCTGCGGTATAAGCCCGAGCGGGACGCTGCGCCGGTGGTATTGGCAATGGGCCAGGATGAGCTGGCGCTGCGCATTGTCAAAGTAGCCGAGGAAAATCATGTGGCCGTTATTGAAAACGTACCTTTGGCTCGGTCGCTTTACGCCAGCGTACGGCTCAATCAGGAAATTCCTCCAGAGTTTTATGGGGCGGTAGCCGAAGTGCTGGTTTATGTCTTTAAGCTGAACGAAAACCAGAATACCGGCAAGTGACGCCGCAGGTATTGATATAAGTCAGAAGAAACGACGGCCAAAGGCGAAGCGTTTGATTGTATTTCCAGAAGCTTCGCGCCAAAATGAAATATGGCAGAGGACCCGGTTTGCGGTTCTGGCCATTGCCATATTATCCCTTATTGGGCGGAAAAATTGAAAAAAGAGAAATTGACCGCTTATCAGGCCTCAGAGAGAGGCGGCGTTTTATATTGCCGTATGGAAAACAGTCGCGTCATATTAGGCGGCCGCGCTGCGCTCTATTCCATTGCCGAATTGTTTGTATAAAGATTGACGCTTGTCAATTTTTTGTCCCGCTTGGAAAAATCTTTTGAAAACCGCGGGTTTTGGCGCAAAAGGCAAAAAGCGGATTGGCCGATGTGCTTGCGATTTTCTGTCGTTTATAGTATAATTATTAAAATTACAGAGGATATGACCCATTACAAATAGGAGGAGAAGCCATGAAGCGAATACTGCACAATGTCATCGCGCTGTTCGTCGTGGTGATCGTCCTGTTTTTGATTATCCCGTTGCCCACGTTTATGCTGGATTTTCTGTTGATCGTCAATATCGGACTTTCTATTATGATTTTGATGATTACCATGAATATTTCCGAGCCGCTGGAGTTTTCGATCTTTCCCTCTCTGCTGCTCATCACAACCTTATTCCGATTAGGATTGAACGTATCCAGTACCCGGATGATTCTCACCGACGGTTACGCCGGCGCGGTAATTCAGAATTTTGGGCAACTGATTACCGGCGGAAACATCGTGGTAGGTTTTGTCATTTTCTTCATTATTGTTTTGGTGCAGCTAATTGTTATTACCAAGGGCGCCGAGCGTGTGTCTGAAGTAGCCGCCCGGTTTACCTTGGATGCTATGCCGGGCAAACAAATGGCCATCGACGCCGATCTTTCGTCCGGTTTAATTAATGAGCAGGAAGCTAAGACCCGCCGGTATAAGATTCAGAAGGAAGCCGACTTTTATGGCGCGATGGACGGCGCCACCAAGATTGTCAAAGGCGACTCTACCATGTCTATCATTATCACGCTGATCAATCTGGTAGGCGGCGTGATTATCGGCATGGTGATGAACGGCGGCAGTTTTGCCGATGTGTTGAGCCGGTATTGTATTGTCACCATTGGCGACGGTCTGGTTTCTCAAATCCCAGCGTTGATGATCTCTTCCGCTACCGGCATGATCGTTACCCGAGCGGTGTCCGACGGCAGCTTGAATACCGATGTGATTTCCCAATTTAAGTCCCAGCCCCGGGCGATTATGACTACCGGCGTGATTTTAGCCATTCTTTCAGTGATACCAGGCACGCCGACCCTGCCGCTGTTATGCGGCAGCGTGGTGCTGGTAGGCGGCGGTTTCCTGATTAGCAGGCGATTGACCCAACAGGCGGCGGCTGAAGCGGCGGCGGCTGAGGCTGCGGCAATTCAGCCTGGCCCGGAAGACGCGCCCAGCGAGGGGGATTATTTTAAAGATGTGAACAACGTTTATTCGCTTCTAACAGTAGAGCCTATCGAAATGGAGTTTGGATACAGCTTAATTCCTATGGTGGATGAAGGCAGCGGCGGTAAGCTGATTTCACGTATCGTCATTTTCCGGCGGCAATACGCCCAGGATATGGGGTTTGTCATTCCATCCATTCGCATGCACGACGCTTCTTCCCTGGGAACCAACCAATATCTGATCCGCATCAAAGGTGAAGAGGTGGCCCGAGGAGAAATTTTGGTGGATTATTACTTGGCGCTGGAACCGGCCAGTCCATTGGGGGAAATTGACGGTATTGAGACCATTGAGCCGGCCTACGGGATACCGTCTCGGTGGATTTTGCCAGAGAACAAGGAAATGGCCGAGATTTATGGCTATACGGTCATTGATCCGCTGTCAGTGATGCTGACCCACCTTTCCGAGTCAGTGAAAAAACACGCCCATGAACTTTTGGGCCGGGCTGAAACCATTCAATTGGTGGATAATCTAAAGCACGCCGCCGCGGAACTGGTAGAAGAAACCGTTCCCGCCATCCTCTCTTATGCCAATCTGGAAAAGATTTTACGCAATTTGCTTCGAGAGGGAGTCCCAATTAAAGATCTTGGAACCATTGTGGAGGTGGCTGCTGACGCGCTGGCCCAAGGCCGGGATGTGGATATGGCTACCGAACAAGTCCGAGCGGCCCTCAGCCGCACCATTACCCGCCGGTTTTGCGAAGAGGGACAGCTGCGAGTGGTCACTTTGGACGCCGAGGTGGAAAAGCGGATCATCGCCTCTATTACCCGCAACGAGCAGGGGGTTTATTTGGCCATGGGCCCCGATCTGATGCAGCAGATTATCGCTCAGCTTTCCGAATATCTGAAAAAATTTGCCGAGCTTTCTCAAACGCCGGTGATTTTGGTAAGTCAGGTAATCCGGGGTTATTTCAGCCGGATGATTACCCAGTTTTATCCCAATCTGTATGTGCTGGCATTTAATGAGATCACCAGCGGGGTACAGATCCAGGCGTTGGGTAATGTGGCGCTGGAAAGCGCAATGCGCGCTGAACGGAAGGCGGTGGGCGGTTCATGAGTGCTACCCAGCCCGCTCGGATAAAGCCTTCTCAGGAGGAGCTGGACCGGATGTCTACCGCTGAATTGCTCAACCGGTATAAATCCACCAAAGACGAGGCGTATAAATGGCCTTTGGTGCTGCGGTACACCGAACTGATTAAAAGCGCCGCGCTTCAGATCCGGGGGGTATACAGCAGCTTTGCCCAGGTGGACGATATTCTTCACGAGGGTATTCTGGTGTTATTTAACGCCATTGATAAGTTTGACCCGGACAAAGGGGTTAAGTTTGAGACCTATG
>CATJIY010000165.1 GCA_949740695.1 uncultured Eubacteriales bacterium | reverse complement strand
TGATCTGGTTCCTGGTTGGATGGAACATGATCTGAGTGGTTTTGCGTTTGCTGCTGGTCCTGGGATTGCTGGGTTGCAACCGGCTGAGTTTGGGCCTGCTGGCTGGATTCTTCCTGGGCCTGCTGTGCTTCGGCCAGACCCAGACCAAAGTACTGGTCATAAATTGCAATGGCGACCGGCGCCAGGCTTCCGCCGGAAGAAGCATATTCTCCCACCACGCAAACCGCAATCTCCGGCTGGTCATAGGGCGCAAAGGAGACAAAAACGCCGGTAGCGCTATGGTTAATCATCTGGGCGGAACCGGTTTTACCGCCCACAGAAATGGGAAATCGGGCAAAGTAACTGCTGGCCGTACCGTCCTCGGTAACAACGCCCCGCATACCTTCTTTGATAGCGTTTAAGGTGGAATCGGACATGGTTACCACGTTTTTCACGATTGGAGCTTTTTCCTCAAGCACTTGGGTGTTGGTATAATCGGTAACCTGCTTGAGCAGATGGGGTTGGTAACGGGTGCCGCCGTTAACGACAGTGGCCACATAGCTTGCTAATTGCAAAGGAGAAAACAGGTGGTCCGACTGACCGATGGCAGCCATCAGAGTATCCGCAGGATACCAACGCGCGCCGTTTTTGGCCTCGCGGGAGAGCGGCCCAGCCAGATTGCCAGCGGTTTCATTATTCAGCTCTACTCCGGTTTTTTCTCCCAAACCCAATTGGGCGGCATAAACGTCTAAGGTGTCAATACCCAGTTGATAGCCCATCTCATAGAAGAAATAGTTACAGGAATATTTCAACGCTTCACTGACGTTAATGTTGCCGTGGGTACCGCCATGCTGCCGATAGATCCAGCATTTTGGCGCATAGCCCACATCGGCATATCGGTTATAAACCCCCAGGTCTCGGATACGGGTCTTGGTGGTGATAATTTCTTCTTCCAGCGCGGCCAAAGCGGTACACATTTTAAAAGTGGAGCCAGGGGAAAAAGATGCTTGCACTGCCCGGTTATAAAAAGGCGACAACGGATTGGAGAGGTTTTCCTCCAGATCAGCCTGATAGTTGACCAAGCTATAGGTAGGATAGCTGGCCATCGCCAAAATTTCTCCGGTATTTACGTTGATGACGACCGCCGCGCCGCCTTCCACATCGGCGCCGTCCTTATTTTTAGAGCGTTCCCCCCGCTCCTTAATAGAGGCCAGCGTTTCGGCCAATGCTTGCTCAGTCCGCTTCTGTAAGGCGATATCAATGGTTAGATATCAGTTTTTCCCGGGTTGGGTATCTTCGACCATATATTCTGAAACGACTTGTCCTGTGTGCCGGTCCACTTCCACAGCGCGAACCCCGTCGATGCCTCGAAGGTAAGATTCCAACGATTGCTCTACGCCGTCTTTTCCCAGCGTATCGGTGAGTCCGTAACCATCTTCCTTCAGTTCTTCATATTCCTCCCGGTTAATCAGAGCTACCCGACCCAGAAGATGAGCGGCAGCGTCAGTGTGATATTCTCGACTGCCGGTAACCTGAATAGCCACGCCCGGCAGCTGGCCGGACAGCTCAGAAATCTTTGCCACTCCCTGGATCTCCAGGCCTTCAGCTAAGGTTACCGGAGCGTTATAAGCAGAGAACTGATAATCCTCCAGATAATACCGCACACCTACAATGGCCCGGCGTTGGGTTACAGATAAATTGGGGTCTACCTCATATCGGGCGCACAGCAGACCAAACAACCGTACGGGAGTTAGGCTTTCTATGGTTCCCCAGCCCTGTTTTTCTAAAAAGCGGGCCAATTTGTTTCGATCCTGGGTACTGGTGGTGTATTCCAGCGGTTGCTGGCTGGTGAGGGGAAGATGATCCACACAGGGCGTATTCCCCTCCTGAAGCAGATCTTGCAACTGTAAAATCACCTGGTTCTGGATGTCTTCTTCCCAGTTATAATAATCCAGCTGTACCGAAAACCGAAGAGCGTTGCCTACCAGCAAATTTCCGTTGCGGTCAAAGATTTCTCCTCGGGAGGCAATTTCGGTATATTTGTGAACCACGTTGGCGTTAAGATTTGCGGCGGTCTGGCTTCCTTGTACCAGTTGAAGCTGTACTAGCCGGTAGGTCAATCCGCCGGCCATCAGTACCATTGCTATGCAAAGGGCAATCATACGGGTTGTGCGAGATCTCATAAAGCATCCTCCGTAAAGCGCCGGTGAATCCACCGCACCAGTCCATAGGTCAAAAGAGCTACCGGCAGAGACATAGCCAACTGAATTCCCAGCTGCCAGGCGGCCTGGTTCAGACCCATACTGTAGATCAAATAATCGTGAAATAAATAGCCTAATATGGCGCGCAAAGCAGTACAAAGCGCTCCGCCCCCTAAAGCGGACAACACTACGCACCGCAGATAATAAGAGCCAAACAAACCAAACAGAACGCCAAACAGAGAAAGGTATAGGGAAGAAAAGCCCTCAATTCCTGGACTGTTGATACTGAGCAGCACGCCGCCGGCAAAGCCAAAGGCTCCGCCGGCGTAAGGCCCTTCAAAAAGAGCTGTCGCCGCGATAAAAAATGGCAAAAAATCCGGGCTGATTCCACGCCATTGAAAGGCCAGCCCACGAGTGGTTTGCAGCAAAAAAAGCGCCAGCAGCAACAGGGCGTAGGCGGCATACTTTAAAAATGGTTTTCGGTCAGAATACAGCATCTTTAATTCTCTATCACAAAGTCTTTAACCACCAAGACAGAACTCAGTTCGGAAAAATCCACTGCGGGAGTCACCGAAGCATAGCTGCTGATGCCGTGGCTCTCCAGCTGAAAGGATTCCACTCGGCCCAAAATTAAATTGGGTGGATAAGCGCCGCCACTGGTGACGATTACATCTCCTGGTCGAATATCGGCGTCGTTTTCTAGATAAGAAACCTTGAAAAGCCCATTAGCGGCTAGCTCAAAGCTGCCGTTAGTCACCACCACCTCTCGGGTGCGGGAGATTAAAGCGGAGGCGGTGAAGTCGGCGTTAATGACTGTTTTAACCACACAGTCGTTCAAGCCCACCTGGGCCACAAAGCCTACCATTCCATTTTTGGTAATAACACAATCTCCTGCCTCAATACCGGAAAGACTGCCTCGGTTCAGGGTCAGGGCGCTTTGAAAACCGCTTCCGGTCACTGAAACCACCGAACAAGGCTCCAGGTCAAAATCCGAGCGCCGGGCTTTGATGCCAGCGGCTTCCCGCAGAGCGGCGTTTTGGCTGATGGCCTCCTGATAGGTGATTTCCAATCGTTCCAACTGTTGAATTCGATCCTTCAAAGCCTGATTTTCCCGCTCCAAGGCGTCATATCGGTAAAAATATCCGAATAGGTCGGATACCCAGTCGGCAGTTGCTGAGGCGGCTCTTTGTAGAGGTGTGATCACTGCTCCAGCTACGCCTCGAAGGAAGGTGGGCTTTCCGGTAATGGCGGCGGTCAAGGTAAGCGCCAGGCTAATTACCACCAGCGCCAAGGTAAACCAAAATAGCTTGGACCGCATCAGTTTCATAGGGCCGCCTCCTTTTTCAGGGGAACGCCTAGTTCATTCAACAGGCGGGCTAACCGGGCCACCGGCAGACCGACTACATTAAAATAATCGCCGTTAATCTTTTCCACCAACAGGCTTCCTTTGCCCTGGATACCGTAAGCTCCCGCTTTATCCAACGGTTCGCC
>CATJIY010000164.1 GCA_949740695.1 uncultured Eubacteriales bacterium | reverse complement strand
GGCGGCGCAGGAAAGGTGGTTTCCTGCCAAAGTAAATATGTGAGCTGGTGGTTTCAGGCTATCAATAATCTCTGCCTTTGCCATAAAGGCACCAGCAACCAATCCTCCGCCAAGAGTCTTCCCCATAATAATGCCGTCTGGATAAACTCCATACTGTAAATATTCGTTGATAGAGAACCAGTCCCCGGTACGATAAAAAGCCAGCTGCACCTCCTCTGCAATAAAAAGTATTTTGTGTTTCTGGCAGAGTGCATAAAGCATTTGCATAAAGATTCGATGGGCAGGAATCATACCTCCATCGCCTTGCATGGGTTCAATAATGACGGCAGCTACATCGTTTGCGGGGACATAAGTCTCAAATGCCTTTTCAATTTCTTTCAGACACTCTCGTTCACATGTTTCATCGTCCACATCGTTCCCAAAGAAGGGGAAGTGATACACTTCTGGAAGCATAGGGGCGATGCCCTCATGCATTTCGGATGCACATGCAGTAAGAGTAGAGGCCCCATAAGTATTTCCATGATAAGAGTTTATAAATGTAATGATTTTCTGGCGATGGGTATACCCTCTTGCAAACTTGACAGCAGCGTCATTTGCCTCTGAACCGCAATTACTAAAGCTCACTTTTATTTTTTGACTGGGGTCCCTCCTGGGAAAGATACGGGCCAGTCTTTCTGCATACTCAATCATCGGCCTGTTGTAGGTATATACAGGTGTATATTGAATACATTTGTCCATTTGCTGCATAATCGCCCTTGTAAGTATGGAAAAACTGCTCCCAAGGTTTAGCGAAGACGCGCTTGAATAGAAGTCGATAAAGTCATTCCCGTCCGCATCGTATAGTATATCTCCCTGAGATCGTTCAACTACAAGGTCATAAAACCGGAGATGCTGGCACGGCGCGATTACCGCCTCATCCCGCTCAACCCATTCTTTGCAGATTTTAGTGCTTTCTATGAATTCTCCCATGGTAAAACCTCCTTATCTATGGCTTAGAAAAAAGAACCTGCATCCATAATCAGTTTAAAAAGGCGTTTCTCTTGTTTATTCGATTATGGATGCAGATATCTCATTGGAGTTTATAAATGTTAAGCTTTCAGCTTATCCTCAAAAATCTCCACAATTGTCTTTTCGGTTCCAACCATACCGGGGGAGGCGATCAGACCCATCTGCCGCATGGTCTGCTCAGGCGTCTTGCCGTTGATGCCGTGTACATCATAGATATAGGTGTTGTGCATGGCAAATTCCACCGACTTGAATGCCGCGTCCACTGCCACGATCCCCTTCATGGTACAGCCCTGGTTGCCGCCGTCACAGATCATGCCGGTGATGCTGGAGGCCATGTTGTTGATGGTGTGGGCCATCTGCTCCAGAGTTCCGTCGTTCAGATAGACAAGGGCGCAGGCCATCCCGGTGCCTGCCGCGATGGCGCAGCCGCAGAAAGCGGACAGGCGGCCGGAATACTCCTTGATGTACATGCAGACCAGATAGCTGAGGGCGGTAGCCCGGAGCAGCTTTTCCTCGGGCAGCCCGCGCAGCTTGCAAACCGCGTAGAGGGGCATTGTGGCGATGATGCCGTGGGCCCCGGAGCCGGTGATGCTCATGGCCGGCTTGTCAAGGCCGATCACGCGGGCCTCGATTGCGGCGTTGCAAAGCAGCTGAGCGGTTCTGAGCTCGTCCTTGGAGAAAACCTCGCCGCCGTTCATCTCTTTCAGGTACGGGGCAAAGGTGGTGCGTGGGCTGGACAGACCCTCCTCAAACAGCGCCATGTTTACGTCGTAAGCGGCACTGATGAACTCCAGCTCAGAGGCAGGCACTGTATTCACGTAATCCACCAGCTGGGCCAGGGTATAGTTGTGGATCTCATGTCCGCCCCCCGGCTGGCCGTCCAGGTTCTCCGCTTTTTCTGTCTCCTCTGCCTCAAATTCCACCTTGTCATTGACCGTAATGCGCACAATGTTGGTGTGGGAGTCCCGAATGGTGACGGTACAGCTGTCGGAAGCAGTTTTGACGGTTGCCTCGATGAAAATCTCAGAGGTGATCCCGGACAGCTTCACCTTGACCCGGCCTTCGTCCACCAGCTTCTGCGCCGCCTCGTTGTCCGCGGGGGTAACATTGGCCAGGGACTCCAAGCCTTTCTCGCAGTCGCCGGCCACAACGCCCAGCGCCGCCGAGAAAACATTGCCCACCTCGTTGGAATTGGGGATGCCGCAGGTAAACGCGTTCTTATACATACCGGAATTCATCGCCACGAGGACGCTCTCAATAGGGCCGTTGGTATAGCTGCGGGCCTTGGCGGCCGCAAAGGCAATCGCTCCAGGTTCGGTAACGCCCAGCGCCGGTTTCATGTCCTCTTGGATCATTTGTGTCAAACGGTTCATACAAAGTCCCTCCTAATTTATTTGTTGGGTTTTGTCTTCTCAGGTTCGCCGTTCTTTCCCTCGAACAGACGGCCCCAGCCGGTGATGCAGGCAACCAGGGATACCACCCAGATGGCCCAGGGGTAGAATGCCGTGAAGAACATGTCTGTGGATGCCAGTTCAGGCAGGAACGGGTATGCGTCTTTCATGGAGGACAGGCCGCCGAGCAGCAGCAGCACACAGCCGCCGAAAGGAACAAAGAACGGGAAAGAGCAAATGGTGGTGGCGAGGATGTTCGCGCTGCGGTAGGGGTGCAGGTCGTTTTTCCGGCCAATGGCGTTGACAAAGGGGGCGACACAGATATTGGCGATGGTGTTGATCGCCGCGATCAGGATGCCAAACACGGTGGACAGGGAGAAAATCGCAACCTCGGCGCCCCTGGGGGACTTAATCACGTTCTGGTTCAGCCAGTTTACAGTGGCCTCCATGCAGCCGCTGCGGGTGAGCAGCTCGCCCATAGACACCACCAGGATCAGCAGGATGGAAACCGTGGTCATACCGGCCACGCCGCTGGGGATGGCGCCCACCAGGGCTCCGTCCTGAATGGCGACGATGGCGGAGAAATCGAACAGCCCGGCCACCAGACCGATCACAACCGCAACAACTGTGCCAATGCCCAGGCAAGCAAAAATGTTAATGCCGCGCACCGCCATAAGAATGACCAGAGCGGTGGGGATCAGCAGAAGCAGGCCCGCGGGCATCTGGTACTGGGCCAGCAGACTCTCGGCCTGGGTGGGGTCAAGGGCTCCTCCGCCGGCTCCGCCGAAGATGAAGAACAATACCGCAGCAATCACGAACCCCACAATAACCATGGGGGCGCGGGTACGGACAGTGCCGCCGATATCCGCGGTCTCATCTTTTTTATTGTTGTACTCCTGGCTTGTGGCCGCGATGATGGTGGTATCCGACACGGGGGCCAGGTTGTCGCCGACCGCGGCGCCTGAGAGGATCGCGCCCGCCAAAACAGCGGGGTTAGAGCCCAGAAGAATCCCCGCGGGGTAGAGGATGAAGCTCATTGTGGAGATCGTACCAAATCCAGAACCGGTGGCCATCGCAAACAGGGCCGCGAAGATGAAGGCGGCGACCGTAAACATAGCGCCGCTCATGTGCAGCTGGACGCTCAGCCAGACCAGACCTTCCACGATGTGGCCGCTCTTCAGAATGTTTCCGTAAATGCCGACTACCAGCCACAGCATCACGGCGGTCATACCTACTTTCGAGCCCAGGCCGATCAGAATGGTGTCCCAGTATTCATTCAGGTCTTTCGCAAACAGCATTCCGACCAGCAGGCCAATCACGCCGGCGCCGATCATCATATTCAGGTCTGCGGCGTCCATAAAGGAAAGGGTGATGGTAATCACGATGAAGATAGCGAATGGGATCAAAGCCATGAAGCTTCCGCCCCGAAATTCCAAGGTTTTCTTTTCTGTCATCTCTGCTTCCTCCCTAGTAAAGCAATCGTTTGTTTATCTCTCCTCTGTTGATATTTGACGTCTGTTCTTCCGCACCTCCTATCTTTCACTGTCCAGGACAGTTTAACATACTGCGATGCACTCAATTTCCACAAGTGCGTCCTTGGGGAGCCGGGCCACTTGAACTGCGCTGCGCGCCGGACAGTCATGTTCAAAAAAGCTGGCATATACACTGTTCATGGCGGAGAAGTTTTCCATATCGCTGAGAAACACAGTGGTTTTGATCACATCGTCAAGAGTTGCGCCAGCCGCTTCCAGGACAGCTTTGCAGTTCGCCAGGGATTGCTGGGTCTGTGCTTCGATTCCTGCCGGGAAACCGCCTGTGAGGGGGTCAATAGGTAGTTGACCAGATGTAATCACAATGCCGTTTGC
>CATJIY010000163.1 GCA_949740695.1 uncultured Eubacteriales bacterium | reverse complement strand
CAGATTAACCATGACGATGACATCCCCCGCCGACATCTTTCCCCGGATGGCCAGAAAACCATAGAGAAAGAACATTGCCATTTGCATCCCCCCTCCGGTCACCATGCCCAGCGTCTTAAACAACCCGGCCCACACCCTCCGGCGGCTTTTCACCTGCTCTACCTGGGCGTTGGCCTGGGAAAATAGCTGCTGTCCCTGGGCCTCTGCCCGAAAGCTTTTCAGCACAGAAAAACCGGAAAGCAGCTCGTTCACCGAATAGGTAAACCGCTGGTTTTGGTCGCTGACCGCCTTTTCCCGGCTAGCCAACCCCTTGCCTAACAGCATAGCGGTCAATAGGGGCAAAGCGCTTAGGCCCAGAGCCGCCAGGGCTGCCAAAGGGTTATACCAAGCCATCATACCCAATGCCGCAAAAAACACCACAATTTGATTCCATAAATTAGACAGATTCAGCAAATAATTCTGTTCCACCTGGGTGGCGTCGTTGGTTAAAGCAGAAATATATTTACTGGCGCTCTCACCTGAAAAAGCACTAATCCGTTTTTTGCACAACTGCTGAAAGATTTGATTCTTGTACTGCCGCATGCCTTTGCGGACGTAAACCGCCATAAGCTTCCAAGAAACAACGCCGGCAATTCCCATAAAAGCGATCAGCCCGATTGCAAACCAGACCAGCTGAACCATCCGTTGTCCGTTCCCGGCGGTAATCGCATCCAGCACAGCCCCCAGCAGCCAAGAGGAGGCCAGCCCGCTGCCGCTTTGAAAGATGATCAGCAGCCCTGTCCCTCCGACAGCCCACAGTTTATTGCGGTAGAAAAAAGCGTGATAATATGGATTTTTCATCGGTTTTACCTCAGTTTCCGGGCCAGTGCCCTGCTCTTAAAATTTCGCTTACAGCATAGCACAGCTCGCTTTTCAAGGCAAGACACCAACGGTTGACCAGCCGATTGGTTTTCTTTCCGAATAGGAAACTATTTTAGAAACCGCTGGTTGACCCGTCTGCTGAAAAGCCCTGAAAGACAGCGCTTTCAGGGCTTTTTCCTATTTATCAGGGGTTTTCCGCTCACGACTCCCACAAAACCACCTGTCCGGCGGCCAAAGTGGCAGGCACGTCAATAAGCCGCTGATTTTCCGATCCGCGGAACCGCAAAGACAGATTCTTTTTTTCCTGAATAAAAGGCCCGTCCACCAGTACATCCAACAAAGAAAGCAGAGGCAAAGTGTTCGGGCCGCTGGCCCGGCTTTCTCCAGTAAGTTGCTCCCAAGTAAATCCGGAAAAAGCCCAGATGGTTTTCCCCGGCAGGTGCTGACGAACCCGCTGGACCAATGGCAGCAACCCTGCCTGATTTTCCGGCTCAAAGGGCTCCCCGCCCAAAAGTGTCAGACCATGGATATAGGGCTTGTCCAAAAGATCCAGCAGCATCTCCTGGGTTTGCTCAGTAAAAGGGGTCCCATAGGAAAAATCCCAGGTTTGAGACTGAAAGCAGCCCAGGCAATGATGCCGGCATCCAGAAACAAACAACGTCACCCGCACCCCCGGGCCATTGGCTACGTCACAAGATTTGATGGCGCCGTAATTCATGGGGCTTCTCCCCTTTCTTTTCGTTTTACAGATGCATCACCCGATCTTGAATCTCTTGGGTACGGCCCTGATTCCAAAATTGCGTACCAATATAACCGCAAGTGCGCCGGGCCACGTTGAGTTTGCTTTGGTCCCGGTTGCCGCACTGCGGGCACTCCCACACCAGCTTTCCATCGTCCTCCACAATCCGAATTTCTCCATCAAATCCGCAAACCTGACAATAGTCGCTCTTGGTGTTCATCTCAGCGTACATGATATGATCGTAAATAAATTCCATCAGTTGAAGCACCGCCTCCAGGTTGTTTTGCATATTGGGGACCTCCACATAGCTGATAGCCCCCCCGGGGGACAATGCCTGGAACTGCGCTTCAAAAGCCAGCTTGGAAAACGCGTCGATCTCCTCGGTGACGTGAACATGGTAGCTATTGGTAATATATGCTTTGTCGGTAATTCCAGAGATCAGGCCAAACCGCTGCTGAAGGCACTTGGCAAATTTATAAGTGGTAGACTCCAGCGGCGTTCCATACAGAGAAAAATCAATGTGCTCCTCAGCCTTCCATTTGGCGGTAGCCTGATTCATCCGCTCCATTACCGCCAAAGCAAATGGAGTGGCATCCGAATCGGTATGGCTCTTGCCAGTCATATACTTGACGCACTCATACAGTCCGGCGTAACCCAGAGAAATCGTAGAGTAACCGTTATACAGCAGTTTGTCAATAGGCTCGCCCTTTTCCAACCGGGCCAGCGCGCCATACTGCCACAAAATAGGCGCAGCGTCCGAAAGGGTGCCTTTCAATCGCTCATGGCGGCACATCAAGGCGCGATAACACAGCTCCAGTCGTTCGTCAAAAATCTTCCAGAACTTATCCTCGTCCCGTCCGGAGGATAATGCCACATCCACCAGATTGATGGTGACCACCCCTTGGTTAAACCGGCCGTAATACTTGGGCTTTCCAGTTTCCGGGTCCACATAGGGGGTCAGGAAGGACCGGCAACCCATACAGGTATAGCATTGGCCGTCGCCGTTTTTGTCCACTTTGTTCCGACGCATCACTTTTTCCGAAATATAGTCGGGCACCATCCGGCGGGCAGTACACTTGGCGGCCAGCTGGGTCAGATAATAATAGGGAGTTCCGGGGCGGACATTATCCTCCTCCAACACATAGATCAGCTTGGGGAAAGCCGGCGTAATCCACACGCCAGACTCATTTTTAACCCCTTCATACCGCTGATTGAGGGTTTCCTCAATAATCAACGATAAATCATACTTGCTTTGAGGGTCCTCCACTTCGCCCAAATACATAAAAACAGTAACAAATGGGGCTTGTCCGTTGGTGGTCATCAAGGTATCCACCTGATACTGGATGGTCTGTACCCCCCGGCGAATTTCTTCCCGAAGGCGAGTTTCTACAATTTTGCGGACGGTCTGCTCGTCGGGAGCGCCCCCCACCGCCTTCACCTCTTCCATCACCTGCCCGTAAATCTTTTCCCGTGATACTTGGACAAAAGGCGCCAAATGGGCCAAAGAGATCGATTGACCGCCATATTGGTTAGAGGCCACCTGCGCGATGATTTGCGTAGCGATGTT
>CATJIY010000162.1 GCA_949740695.1 uncultured Eubacteriales bacterium | reverse complement strand
CTTGCTCTCGTAGTAGGCCCGGGCTGCCGCTTTTTTGGCGGCTTTGGTCTCCTTGGCAGTCACGCCGGTTTTGTAGTCCTCAAATTCCTTCTTGAGGGTGTCGTGCTTGTCCTTCCAGCCGTCTTTCTTCACGGCCTCCAGGTCAGCCCTCGCCGCGTCCAGCTCCTTTTGAACGCCGGGAAGGTCTTTTGCCGCGGCCTCCGCCTTATCCAGGCTGTCCTTCAGGCCGCTTACGGTCTCGGTATGGGCCTCGATGATCTGGTCGATCTTCTCCTCCTCGATGCCCATTGCTTTGAGAAATTTCCTTGTCAGTGCCATATTTGTTCTCCTTTTCTTCGGCCCCGGTTCCTTGGGGGCGAACGTTGTATAAAAGCCGCAGTGTCTCGCGGGTTTTACCAAAAGAAAAAGCGTGGTCACTCATCCATTTCTGAATGAATAACCACGCTCGGTTGTTACATCGGAACGCTTACCGATGCCAAACAGTATTTAGTTATTCCTGTGAATCAGTTCCAAAAGACCACGCCCAACAGGTTCAAAAATCTCTCGTTTTAGCCATTTTAACAGGTCAATATCAAAGGATATTACTACAAGTTCGTTGATTAAGAGAAAGAAAAAACACGAAAAAGACAGCAGAAGAAGATAAAGAAAAGAAACAATGATTATCCCAATTACAAAAATCATTTCTGCTTCACTTCCTCCCGCCTCACCCGCACAACCTTCACACCATCCTTGACGGGGATAAGCTCCACGCGGTCGCCCTTTTTCAGGATGGCCTCCGCCGCCCGAATCGTCTTCTCATCCATTCTTCAGCTCCCCCTCAATGATGGATTTGTAAGTAGAAAGATGATCCGCAACCGCCGGTTTTAGGTAAGGCTGCGCCCGCTGCCCATGGGTCAAATGCCAATTTCCGTGGGCATCCTGATACACCCAGGGGGTAGGCCGCCCGCCGGGGACGTATTTGCCGGTACCCAGCTCCACATAGGCGGCGTATTCGCTGTTGCTGCCAATGTACACAGCGGGTTCGCCAGAATTCACCTGGTGGGTGATGCTGTTGCGGAGATTACCGGTATCAACAGGGCACAGCAGCTTGGCAAACCCCTCTGCCGTCAGCCCGCACTCCTCCAAGGCCGCCAGGGCGGCGGTTTTCATTGCGGCGATAAATTCCGCGCTGTTGTCGGTGATTTTAATTGTCATAATTGTGTTATCACCCCAACTTATCCAAAATCCCTTCACACAACAAAATAACAGGTGTAATTTTGCTTTCGTGCTCCTGTACTTCTGCTGTGTATCTATCGCCCACCGCATCCTCAATTTGAACATAGTCCGCCTCTGAAAGGTGGGAAAAGTCCAAATTCAATCCGATACTTTTCATAAAAGCAATCTGCTCTTTTGTAAACATCTAATCACCATCTTGATATTTTTTCCTTGTCTGCTTCCCTGTGGGCCAAACTGTTGCAATATTGCCGGTATCCGGGTTGATGTTTACCGTTGCGTCAACCCCAATAAACCTTTGGCTCCTTCTGCCTTGCTCGTCCGTTTTCACCTCTCCGACATGCAGCGGCTTTACGATGGCATCCAAAACGCTGGAATGAGAAACGCCCCGTTGGCTTGCCCGGTCCACGGTATGTGCGGATATGGACTGAACTGTAAGGCCGTTTGAGGTCTGTGTCCCTATTATATCACCATACCACCGCTTTTGCACCCATTTTTCCCACTCTGAGAAGGTCATATTTTCTATAACCATGCTCTTCCCGGTCTCCGAATCCCTGGCCCGGCGCTTAGCGCTGCTCATATCCACGCCATTGACATGGGCAATCGTGGTACAGCGGCAGTTATAGATATTCCACCCGCTTCCCCGGGAATCCCCTGGGTACATCAGCTCCTCGCCGCCTACAATAAAGGGCTTGTCCTCCTCCACGGTCTGCCCGTCTGCTGCCGCATGATTGTGCCGGGTTCTGCCGTCCAGTGTGGCCAGCCACCGCTTTTCCAGCTGGATGCCCATTCTTGCGGCAGCAGCGTAGCTGTCCTGCCGCCCTGCGTTCTGGGCCCCAGTGACAGCGGTCCGGGCTGCCCGGATGGCGCTGGTGCGGTTCATATTGGGGATATTGGTCTGGAGCCGGTCCGCCAGATGCTTGATACTATCCCCCATGAGAATTCCCGTTGTTACCTGAGATGTGATTTGCCGCTTTCCCCAGGCCAGGTCTATGCCGCGCTTCACCGCCCGCTCCGGCGGGTAATACGGCATCAGGTCCGGCTGTTCCACAATCAGGCGCTTCACAGTCTGCTCATCCCACAGGTCAAACCCGACGTCCGCGCCCACCTGCTGCTCGATGGTGTACGCCGCATAATTGCGGTTCAGAGAATACAGCCCCGGCGTGGTATCGTTTATGTACGCTGCCGCGACCTCGTTCGCTTTGGTCATCCGCTCCGCCACCCGGTCCCGCAGGGCCTCAAACCGCTTCCCGCGCCCGATCTGCGCCAGCCGCCACTGTTTGTAGTCCTGCTCGGTATACTCCCTGCCGTTAACGATGGTGCCAATAAGCGCCTTTGTTTTCTCATCCTGCTTTTTGAAGCTCTTAAAGTAGGCGTTTATTTTGTCGGTCAGCTCCTCAGCGGCCTTCTGGTATTCGGCGGCGATACGCTTTTCGAGGGCGGCAAGTTCTTTGTCGGTCAGGCGGTGGGCAAGGTCAGGCTTTTCCATCGTTCAAATCCATCTTTGCACCACAATTTGGGCAATATCTGCTTTTTGCGACGCTTCCCTGGTAATCGTAATGCCAGCATCCTCCGCCGCATTCGGAACACTTAAAACGTTCACAAGGTATATCTGATTTTATCCATGTCCCACGTCTTACGACCGCTTGCGTTTCATAATTTGTTAAAAATTTCACTTCATACCGTAAAGAACTATAGGCATTAAATACTAAAGATTTCCCCTTAATCTTTTCAAGATACGATTCGCAGGCTTCCTCGAATGATTGGCCCTCTCCATGTTCTCCTATCAAAAAACAACCGTCTTTTACGTCACAATGTTGGAAACATACTCCAATTCCTCCATCCTTTTTTGCATATCTCCAAACATTTAGTCGCGCACTGCTAAAAGAAAGCAAAATATCAGATGCTTTAATCATTCCCGTCTTCATTTTCCTTTCCTTCCTCCGGCTTATTCCCACCGTCCTGCGGGTTGTTCCCGTCAAACCGGCCCAAATCCT
>CATJIY010000161.1 GCA_949740695.1 uncultured Eubacteriales bacterium | reverse complement strand
TTGCGCTTTGGCTGTTATCCCGAAAAAATAAAATACCTTTTGGACAGTTTACCGGATGGAACCGTCCGGCCCGTCCGGCGATGCTGGTACTTGGGGCCGCGGCGGGGCTGTCCATGGCCTTTTGGATGGTGATTGCCATCAATTTAATCCCCTGGCCCCAGGTCATGTTAGAATCCTATGCCTCTGAGTCGGGCGCTCTGGTGACTCAAAAGCCAGTGTTGGACTTTTTCACTGTAGTGTTGGCAGGGCCGCTGATGGAGGAAATTTTATTTCGCGGTGTGATTTATGATGCTTTGTGTATGCTGCTGCCTGCGGGTTTTGCAGTAATGATGCAGGGATTGCTGTTTGGCGGAGTGCACAGTACGCTGATCTGGATGCTGTATGCAGCGCTGTCGGGATGCATCATCGGTTATGTGCGCAAGCAGACTGGGAGTTTGCGGCCTTGTGTGGCCATGCACATTGCATTTAACAGCGCGTCTTATCTGTTTGACTGGGTGGTTCAACGTTATGGCGGTGGCAGCGGTATGATTATTTTTTTATTTTTGACTAGCGCTTTCGTGCTGTTGTTGTCGCTGTATGGCATCAATTATCGCAGTAACTCTGGCGTTAATGAAAAAAAATCTTGAAACAGCTGGTTTACCGGGGATTTTTGCTTGAGTTGTGGTCGGATTTCTGATAAAATAATAAAATATATGGACAAGCAAGATTCTGCTTGTCTGCCGGGAAGGAGGCGTCTCCAACGAGAAAGCAGGTAATGACCATTGGCTTTGACAGTTTAACCATGGAGGAAGCTGTGTCACAGGCTATGGCCCATATAGAGAACAGAACTAGATGCCGGGTGGTGACGCCAAACGCTGAATTTGCGCTGGAGGCAAAAAAAAATCCCCGCTTCCTCCGGATTTTACGGCAGTCTCAGTTGGTGCTGGCAGATGGAATCAGCGTGGTTTACGCGGCTAAAATTGTGGGAAATCCTCTTTACGGGCGAGTTACTGGCGTTGGGTTTGCCCAGGCGTTGGCCGCCGCTTTGGCGGCAAAGGGAGGTAGTTTGTATCTTTTGGGTGCAAAGCCGGGGGTGGCCCAAAGGGCAGGAGAAAACTTAAAAAAAACTTATCCGGGTCTGCGCATTGTCGGGTGCCATGATGGTTACTTTCAGGATGCCGGTTCAGTGGTACAGGCTATCAACAACGCTGTTCCGGACGCGCTATTAGTATGTTTGGGAGCGCCCAAACAGGAGTATTTTATGGAAGATTATGATAATGTTCTACGTGTTCCGGTAATGGCTGGTTTGGGCGGGAGTATGGATGTTTTGGCGGGCAATGTACGCCGTGCGCCGGTCTTTTTTCAAAAAGCGGGTTTGGAGTGGTTTTACCGTCTTATCAAGGAACCTCAGCGCTGGCGTAGGATGATAAAGCTTCCAGTCTATTTGTGGGATGCGCTGATCTGGAGAGTGACGAAAGGGAAACAGACATAATGAATGTAAAGTTAATTGCCTATACGCCAGATCCCGAGCGGACGATCGCCGCCGCGGCGAAGATATGCTATTCATCAACTGACGTGGAAACCATCTCGGAAGGCCTTACCCCGGAAAAAACGGAAAGTTTTTTGAATATGCTTACGCAGATTGGCCATGAAAGCCCTATGGAACATGTCAGTTTTACGTTTGCAGTAGAGGGGGTGTCCCGCAGTCTGTTGGCGCAATTGACCCGTCACCGGATTGCTTCCTACAGTGTTCAGTCTCAACGGTATGTCAAATTAAAAGAAGGCGTTTTTTCCTTTATTACTCCGCCGGAAATCGCTAAGGATCCTCAGGCTGAGGCCCTTTATTTAAAATCCATGGAGCAGTGTCATGAAAATTATCTGGCTTTGGCGGATGCTTTGCAAAATCGCCATACACAAACTTTGTTGGATCAGGGCCTGTCAGAAAAAGAAGCCAGACGTAAAGCGGAAAAAATGGCCATTGAGGACGCTCGTTATGTGTTGCCCAATGCCTGTGAGACCAAATTGGTAGTGACTATGAATGTCCGCAGTTTATATCATTTTTTTCAGTTGCGATGCTGCAACCGCGCCCAATGGGAGATTCGGGAATTGGCGTGGGCCATGCTTCAGTTGTGCCGTCAGATAGCGCCTAATTTGTTTCAAAAGGCGGGGCCTGCTTGCTTGCAAGGCGGATGTCCAGAAGGAAAGATGACCTGTGGGCAGGCCGATGCCGTTCGGGTAAGGAGTCAGGGTTTATGATCTGTCGCCTAACCGTAAAGAGATTTCCCTTTTCATTGTGGAAAAGCTTGAAAATTTGTCAAAATCCATCTACCGAATGTCTGGCTTGCCTAAAGATGCAAGTATGTGAGGATGTTATTTAAATGACTGATTTGGTTCGTTTTGCCAGGTTGGGCGAAGAAAGGATGCTGAAAGCTCTTTGCGCCGCTTGTTTTCCGGAAGACGGCATGGATTTTTGGGATTGGTTGTTTTCTCGGGTTTATCGGCCGGAAAATACTTTGGTCATTCAGCGGGGGGAAACCCTTTGCGCCGCGCTACAAATGGTACCTTGTGTTTTGGGTTTGGGAAAAGACCGGTTTTCTGCTCATTATATTTATGGGGCAGCTACCTTGCCGTGCTGGCGGGGAAAGGGCCTGATGGGCCAGCTTTTGCAAGCGGCTGCGCAGGAAGGCCAGCGGCGGGAGCAGCTATTCAGCGTGTTGATTACCCAGGAGGACAGTCTTTTGGACTACTATGCCCGATTTGGCTATCAGAACAGCTTGATGATTGGCGTTGCTTCGCCTCAGCCGGTTTTAGAGAAGACAGGCAAGGCTCGTTTGGCTAGTCCGGCGGATATTCTTGATCTGGATAGGGTTTATGAGCGGGCCGCAGACAGATGGATGTATGGAGTTCGTAGTCCAGATCATTGGTTGGACCAGTTGGATTTGTTTGGGCAGGGGGCCTGGGTTTGGTTGGAGGAAAACCAGATAACTGCTTATGCGTTTGCAGCTGAGCGAGGTATCGTGGAAGCATTGGGAGCGGGCGCTGGGCAATTGGCTGCCCGGTTGGCGCCACAAAAGCCCTGGCGGACCTTTCCTGGGAAAAACGCCCGTCCAATAGGCAGTATTCGGCCTCTTGTTGAACAGGGGCAACGGCTATTGGAGAACCGACTCGTTTATCTAAATTTGATGTATAATTAGAAAAAGTCAGACATGTTCAGGAGGGAGCGTCATGAGCTGGGCAGAAGAAAAATTGGCGCTGCGCAAGCGGTTTCGTCAAATGCGCCGCCGACAGGATCGGGATGCTTTGGCAGCAGCTAGCGGGCTGATTTGTGACCGATTGCTGGCGCTGTCTCAGTTGCAAAAGGCGGACCGGGTATTTTGTTATGTGTCTTATGGCGGTGAAGTGGAGACCCGTCCGTTATTGACCGCTTTGTTGGAAAGCGGAAAGACGCTTTTGCTTCCTCGCTGCCAGCTGGGAGCGAGGATAGATTGTGTGCCAGTATCCAATTTGGACGAGCTTTCTCCCGGCGCGTATGGAATTTTAGAGCCGCCTCAGTCGTATCCTGCCGTAGACTGGACGCAAGTGGATTTCGCGGTAATTCCGGCGTTGGCTTGTGGAGAGAATGGCTTTCGTCTGGGGCAGGGGGGCGGTTACTATGACCGGTTTTTGTCTGGAGCCGGTTGTCTCAGCGCGGCGCTTTGTTTGGAAGAATTTTTGATTCCCGCAGTACCTCAGGAGGAACATGACCAGCCAGTAGGATGGATTATCACCCAAAGACGGACCCTTTGTTTTGAGAAGCCATGAAGCAAGATCGTTTGGTGTTAACCGCCGGATTTATGCCGGCTGTCATTCTAGCGCTTTTGATGCTGCTAGAGCGGGCGTCAGGGGTCGGTTTTTTGTCCCGCGGGCCATGGGTTTCTGTGCTGGTAGAATTAGTGGTGTATGCGGTTCCCATTTTGGTTGTGCGGCTTTTGACCGATACAGAGGGAAAGCGAGGACGTTTTCGTTTTCAAGGGCATAAAAGACAGGCTGGGTGGCTAGTGCTTTGGCTGTCTCTGGCGGCGGCACTGCTTTCTCTTTTGACGGGCAGTCTATTGTCGCTGGTAATGGACCGGTCTTATGGCAGCGGAGTGTTTTTATTGGGATTAGAGCCTGAAACACCGTTGTTTTCAACTGTGCTTCCGGCTTTGGCGGCTGCTGCGATAGAGGAGTTATTTTTCCGAGGAGTGATGTTTAGCGCACTGGAGCGGTGCGGCACCTGGCCTGCTTTGATTTTGACTTCGATAGCTTGGGCCTTGTTGCAGGGAAAAGTCCCTCTTATGGCGGCGGGGCTGGCAGCTGGGCTGACCTATGGGTACCTTACCTATGTGCTGGGGTCGGTTTGGCCGGC
>CATJIY010000160.1 GCA_949740695.1 uncultured Eubacteriales bacterium | reverse complement strand
GGGCAGGTTTTCCAAGTTGGAAATTACATTTCAGCCTTGTTCATAGGGTTGAAATGTGATTTTTTTTTGTGGATTTTGAAAAAATACACCAGCGCGCATACTTTCAGAGAAGACGAGGATAAGCCCCGGCATCTCAAATAGTTTGAAAGCGTGGCTGAAGCCGCAAACAGAAATTCTTTTGTTTGCGGCTTTTTTCCAATGGTCCCACCCTGCCATGGATACCTGAGGCTATAAAAGATGTGGAACCAATTCCGCCAGGCGATGGGCCAATTGGGCATGACCCTGGCGGGTGAGATGCATATAGTCTATCTGATTGAATTCGCAGCCTGCCGCATCCAGAAAGTGAACCCCCAGCAATTTAGCTGAGGCGGCATAGAGGGAGGAGAGCTGCCGGGACTTTTGGACGCAGCCGCGGCCCATGGTGAATCCTACGCTGGAATCTTCCATTCGGTCGTTGATGGGGGGAGGCGCCACCACCAGGATGTTGGGTTTTTTGCAGGATTCCCAGCAATCCACTGTCATAGCTTTGCGAACCAGCCGCTGCATCCCCAGATCGATGCAGGCTGCACTCGCGCCGAAACGCTCCTTGGTGTCGTTGGTTCCCAGCATAATGATGAGCAATGCCACTGGTTCGTGGCTTTTGAGGCAGGGATAGAGATAATCCAAGGCGGACAATCCCTCATAGAGGGGATCTGAAAAGACAGTGGTGCGCCCGGAGAGGCCCTCCTCAACCACCAGGACGTCAGCTCCAAGCGCCTTCTGGAGCAGTTGGGTCCAACGCTCATCCTCATTGAAGCGCAGGAGATCGCTGTCCGCACAGTCAGTGGGATCTGCACAGTAGCCATGGGTATTTGAGTCACCCAGGCAGATGATATGAGGCTTCATTGGCTCCACATCCTTTTCATAATGTGTATCCAATATAGCACAGTAAAGGGGTGGGAACAAGATAAAAAAGAGATTTTTATCAAAATAAACCTTGAAAAATATTTTTTTCAGTGGTATGCTTATGATAGGTAAAAAGTTACAAAAAATGATTGTCGCGAGGTGTCTGTAATGGGAGTAATGGATAACAAGACATTTTTTGAGCAGGTAAGAGGGAAATTGATCGTATCCTGTCAGGCGCTGCCCGAGGAACCACTCCACAGCTCCTTCATCATGGGACGCATGGCGCTGGCGGCTGCCTGGGGTGGCGCGGCCGGTATCCGGGCCAATACGGTGGAGGATATCAAAGAGATCCGGAGGAATGTGGATCTGCCTATTATCGGCATTATCAAAAAGGTTTACGATGATCACCCCGACGTATATATTACTCCCACCATGACGGAGGTGGACGCCTTGGCAGCGTGCGGGGTGGAAGTGATCGCCCTGGACGCCACCAAACGGACCCGTCCGGGCAGCCGTGCTTTGGCAGACTTTTTCCGTGAGGTTCGGGAGAGGTATCCCGACCAGCTTTTCATGGCCGACTGTTCAAGCGTGGAGGAGGGAATGGCTGCGGCCGGCATGGGCTTTGATCTGATCGGGACGACAATGGCTGGTTACACTCCCTATACCGCTGGCCGCCGTCTGCCGCCTTTCGATATGATCAAAACACTGGTTCATGAGTGCGGCAAGCCCGTTGTTGCCGAAGGTAATATCATCACGCCTGAGCACCTGCGCCATGCCATGGATATCGGTGTACTTACAGTGGTGGTCGGCTCTGCAATCACCCGGCCCATGGAAATTACCAAGCGGTTCGTAGCCGCCCTGGAGCCATGAGCGGGCGGCGCATAGCCGTCCTGGATATTGGCGGCACAAAAATAAAAGGATGCGTTTTTGTAGATGGAAAGTCCGGACAGAAGGGGGAAACCGATTCTGAGGCAAAGCAGGGAGCTTTACATCTGCTGGAACAGGCGTCTGCACTTCTGGAAAGCTTTCTGCCTTTCGACGCTGTCGGTATCAGCACTGCGGGGCAGGTGGATCCCAACAATGGAACCATCCGCTACGCAAACGACAACGTCCCCGGATATACAGGAACGGATGTGAAGGGATTTTTTGAGGGCCGTTTCGATGTACCCGCGGCGGTGATCAATGATGTGTATGCCGCCGCTTTGGGGGAGGGACGCAATGGAGCGGCCCAGGGAGAACGGGATTATCTCTGCCTTACCTATGGTACCGGTATTGGCGGCGGGGTGGTTCTGAACGGAAAACTTTATTACGGCGCGGGCGCATCCGCCGGGGTTATGCTGGGCGGTATCGTCCTTCATCCGGAGCTGTTCGATCCGGCCGATCCATTTGCCGGGACCTATGAGCGGTGCGCTTCCACCACCGCCCTGCGCGCTGCTATGGAGCAGGTGGTCCCTGGCCTCACAGGCCGGGGTATCTTTCAAAGATTGGAGGAACCTGTCGTAAAGGCGGCGGTGGATGCTTGGCTGGACCAGGTGGCCGCGGGGCTTTGCGCGCTGATCCATGCCTACAATGTGCCGTGCGTGGTGCTGGGCGGCGGCGTCATTGAACAGCCTTCCGCCATCGAAGGGACGGCCCGGCGGGTTTATGAGCGTCTCATTCCGGGATTCCGGGGGGTAAAGGTCGTTGGAGCGAAGCTCGGCAATATGGCAGGGCTTTACGGGGCCTACAGCTTGGCTGAACGTCTTTAACAAAACAGGAGGAAAGGGGGGGGGCGCCGTGATTGCCAGCAGCGAGTCGGGAGATTTTCTGGCAAGAATACGCTCCATCTACAACCAATTTACCCGTGTGGAAAAAAAGGTGGCCGATTACATCATAGAGCATCCATGTGAGGTCGTCTTTATGTCCATCACCGAACTTTCCGACGCCTGCGGCGTGGGAGAAACCAGCGTGTTCCGCTTCTGCCGCACGATGGGGATGGGCGGCTACCAGGAGTTTAAGATGCGGTTCAGCCTGAGCATGCAGACCGATGTGGGGAAAGAGGACGTTCTTACAGGCGCCATTACTCCGCGGGATGATCTGAATGCATTGGTGCAAAAGGTGCTTCAGACCGAACAGCGCGCTCTCAGTGAAACGGCGGCCCTTCTGGATGTAAGAGAGCTGGACCGGGCTGTCGATTATCTCAGCCAGGCGCGGCGTATTATCTTTTTTGGCGTGGGCGCCTCCTTTACCGCCGCTTTAAAGACCTCCCATAAATTTTTGCGCATTGAACCGAAGGTGAACTGTGTAAACGACGCTCATACCCAGGCAATGCTGGCCGCCACCATGTCTGCGGAGGATGTAGCGGTGGTGTTTTCATACTCCGGTTCCACCAAAGATACCAATGCGGTGGCCGAGCTGGCCAAAAGAAGTGGAGCGAAAGTTATAGCTATCACCCGTTTCCAAAAATCGCCCTTGACAGAGTTCACCGATGTAATCCTGTTGTGCGGTGCAAATGAGGGCCCGTTACAAAGCGGTTCAACCAGCGCCGATATCAGCCAGGCTTTCTTGGTGGATCTGCTGTATACCGAATATTATCGACGCAATATGAGCCGCTGCGGGCCGAACAACGAGAAAACAGCCGCTTCCGTACTCGATAAGCTTTACTGAAATCTGGCCGTCTCCATGTGGAAAAGAGACGCTTGCAACAAATTTTAGGAAGAAATTTTTTCAGTTCTCACAAAATAAAAAAAATTTTCCAAACATGTATTGACAAAATTGGGAAACGATTATACAATTTAACCAGTTAATCCAGAAAGCATACTCTTAGATTTATAAAAATTGAGGAGGAACCGTCATATGAAGATGAAAAAAGTCCTGGCATTTAGGTTAAGTGCGCCTTGGGGGTTTTGTTTGGTTCTTTGTCCCGCCGGCGGGAAGGGAGGACCGAAG
>CATJIY010000159.1 GCA_949740695.1 uncultured Eubacteriales bacterium | reverse complement strand
GCGGCGTATGACAAGCTTCTAATATTCAAAGTAAGCGGGCCTGCCACAAAAGAATAATCCGAATCGAATCTTCCCTGATGGAAAGAAGAAGGAGTTTCCACAACTCACATATGGCAATATTTTGTGTGTAAATCATGTGTAAAACTGTGTTCCTACAATGGAATATATCGGAGTGTCACAAGCCATTTCAGAACAACTAAAAATAGCAAAAACCCCTTGAAAACACTGGATTCTCAGTGTTTTCAAGAGGTTTTACGTGGCGGAAGTATGTGGGAATCGAACCCACCTAGGCAGCTCTTCACCACCCTCACTGGTTTTGAAGACCAGGGGGCACACCAGCACCCATCTACTCCCATGCAAAAAGACGCTATCATACTTTTCCACAAATGTCAAGAAAAAATCACAAAAACGGCTTTCTTCCCCGCCGCCAACCCAATGCCTGTTTGAAAAATCCATTCCTCTATCTTAACGGGCAAACCGGCCCCGGCGCTATCTTGCGGAAAATCTGGCTGCTTCCTCAGCAAGACCCAGATAGGTTTTTACCCAAGCCAGCCCTGATAATAAGCGGTCACACCCAATCCCGCGCCAATCAAAGCGGCTAGGAGAACCGCTACCGCGCCCTTTTTATCCTGCCGGAAATATTCTATCAAGATCTTGATGTCATCCATGTTCCCCTTCCTTTCTATATATTCGCAAATCATTCCCATGGGCCGAGAGGGGGAGATCCCCCTCTTTTATTCCTCCAGCGCCGGACCAGGGCGGCGAAGATCTCCTTCCTTCCGAGTGCGCTTGGTACGGTCAAAATGCTCCAACGCCGCCAGGGCGTATTTACGGGAAGTATGAAGCAAATCCCGATACTCCGCCAGAGTGAGGGACTCATGGGTAGAAAACCACCCCCGCAAGGCGCTCAGCAGGTTTTCAAACACCGGCCCCTCCACCACAATCTGCGGAGAAAGCACCACCAACTGGCCAGCTGAAATCAAACTCTCCAGCACCTGCCGGCAATCCTCCTTTTCTTTGGGAAGAAACATGGGCCACAGCTCATCCAGGCTGGGCACATCCAACCCGGCGTCATGATAGATTTTCAGCAGCCGGTCCCGCAGAGCGGTTTGTTTTTTGGTCAGCTTCACTGAAAAATCCGCCAGGGCGTACCGGCCGGCAGTCCGCCGGACCTTTCCTTCCCGCAAAAACTGCTCCAGCAGTCCGTCAGCAACCGCCAACTCCGCTTTAGGCAGCAATTTTTGCCGCAGTTCAGCCAGTCCCATTCCTTCTTGGAGGGGATTGGCTGTATGATACTCTCCCAGCAGGCGGCGGCAGGCTGACCATTTTTCGTCGGCTACCGAGGCCGCTAAATATCGCCCCGTCAAAAGCTCCAACGCCTGCCCTCGGGCGGTCAGACGATCCAGCTCTTCCTCCAGTGCCTGGGGGTCCATGGACAACCGGCCGGCCAGCTGGGAAAGGTCGGGCAGGGCGCAGCTCGCTTCGGCCAGCGCTTGCAGCACTCGTTGATCCCCAGTGCCGCTCTCTTTAATCTTCAAATTTTCCAATACCTGCTGATCTCCCTGCCGGTGGCGCTGGGGCGCATCGTCCAGCACGATACCGCCGCCAATGGTCTCCAGCGGGGAATAAAACCGAATGACAAACCGATCCCCTATTTTTGCGGCGACAGCCTGGGAAAACCGAACCTGAGCATAGCACCGCTCCCCAGGCAAAAGCTTCTCCCGGTCCAACAATATTAGCTTTGCCAACAACACATTGGACCCATGATAAAAATGTACTTGAGAATGATTGGTAATCATGCGTTGGGAATCCGGCAGATTTTCCAGCCGCACATCCAACATCTGCCCCACCCGCACCGAATCGGGGCGCACTACCGCGTCTCCCCGGCAGATATCGGTTTTTTTCAGCCCGGCAAGATTAACCGCCACCCGTTGACCTGCATAAGCGGTAGGGACCGTTTTGCCGTGGACCTGCAGATTGCGTACCTTGGCGGTAAGACCCGAGGGCGCCAACTGGGCGGTTTCCTCCGCAGAAAGCGTGCCCTCAATCAGCGTCCCGGTGACTACTGTTCCAAATCCCTCCACCGAAAACACTCGGTCCACCGGCAGGCGGAAGGGCGCCCGCAAGTTCTTTTCTCCCGCTTGCTGCACTAGCTGGCGCAGGGCCTCCCGCAGAAGAGGAATCCCCTCGCCGGTATAGGCTGACACCGGATAGACCGGTTTCCCCTCCAAAAAGGTTCCCGCCACATGATCCCGGATATCCTCTCGGATCACCTCAATCCACTCGGGTTCCACCATATCGCACTTGGTGATGACCACCAGTCCCTCCTGGATGCCTAACAGAGAAAGAATCCCCAGATGCTCCACCGTTTGGGGCATAAATCCCTCGTCGGCAGCCACTACCAGCATAGCCAAGTCGATGCCGCCTGCCCCCGCCAGCATATTTTTAATAAATTTTTCATGACCGGGAACATCTACCACCCCGGCTTGGGTCCCGTCTTCCCAATCCAGATGGGCAAAGCCTAGCTCGATGGTGATGCCCCGCTTTTTTTCCTCCTGGAGCCGGTCGGTGTCGATGCCGGTAAGCGCCTTTACCAGCAAGGTCTTTCCATGGTCCACATGACCGGCGGTGCCGATAATAACGTGTTTCATTGGTCAGCCTCCCCCATTCTTCGGGCGATTTGGGGAAAATCTTCTTCCCAAAGGGTTCGCAGGCTCAACAGATACCGGTCCTGGACAATTCGCCCCACAACAGGCGGTTCCCCCCGGCGGAGCCGCTCCTCCAAGGCGTTTACCGTCACATGGCGGGGCTCCACCGCCACCGCCCAAGCAGGCAGCAGCAAGGTAGGCAAGCTGCCGCCCCCCACCTGATCTTGCTGAGCAATCACTTCACAAACCAGTCCGGCCTGCTGAATCTTCCGGCAAAGCTCCTCCGCCCGAAACCGCAGCCGGGGCGCGCTTTCGGCCAGCATCCGCAGGGTAGGAATTTCCTCCAATGCCTTTTCCGGGTCCAGATAAGCGGAGAGCGTAGCCTCCAGCGCCGCCAAAGTCATCTTGTCCACTCGCATGGCCCGGGTGAGCGGATGGGTTTTCAGCCGGGCAATCCAGGTGTTTTTTCCCAAAATGATCCCCGCCTGGGGCCCGCCCAACAGCTTATCTCCGGAAAAGCTGAGGATATCCACCCCAGCCTTGACACTGTCCATTACGGTAGGTTCTCCATGGATTCCAATGGAAGTTAAGTCAAACAGACAGCCGCTGCCCAGGTCCTCGATCACCGGCAGGCCGGTCTTTTTCCCAAGCTCCACCAGCTGATCCAAGGCAACGCTCTCGGAAAAGCCCAAAATGCGGTAGTTGCTGGTGTGGACCTTAAGCAGCGCCTGGGTCTGTTCAGAAATGACCGCCTCATAATCCCGCAGGTGGGTTTTATTTGTGGCCCCCACCTCCCGCAAAGAGCAGCCGCATTGTTCCATGATTTCTGGGATCCGGAAAGAACCGCCGATTTCCACCAGCTCCCCTCGAGAGACAATTACCTCGCCCCCTTTGCCCACCGCGCTGAGAATCAGCAAAACCGCAGCCGCGTTGTTGTTTACCACCATAGCGGCTTCCGCCCCAGTAAGACGGCAAAGGAGGGATTCCACATGACTGTAGCGAGAGCCGCGCTCACCCCGTTCCAAATCGTATTCCAAAGTAGAATACCGGCGAGCCGCCTCAGCCGCCGCCTGGGTTGCCCGCTGAGAAAGGCAAGCCCGGCCCAAATTGGTATGCAAGGCAATTCCAGTACCGTTAATAACCGGGCGCAAAGAAGGCCGCGCAGCCTTCGCTGCCGCTGAAAGAATTTCTTCCAGAGCTTCTTTCAGCGTGGGAACGGCAGTTCGTTCCCCAGAAATCAACTGGCGGCGGAAAAGGGCGATCTGCTCCCGCACCAGGTCTGCAGCCACAACCGCCGGCAGTTCCAGCCCAGCCTCTTCAATGCAGCGCAGCACATCATCCACTTTGG
>CATJIY010000158.1 GCA_949740695.1 uncultured Eubacteriales bacterium | reverse complement strand
TGAAGAGGACCCGCTGCGTATCCTGCGTGGATTGCGATTTTCCGCCCAGCTGGGCTTTTCTATTCAAGAAGAAACCGCCCAAGCCATGGAAAAAATGCGCAGCCGGTTGACTGGTCTTTCGCCTGCGCGGACGGGCGAAGAAGTGCTGCATCTGCTCTGTGGGGAACAGGTTGCGGGGGTGCTGCGGCGGCATCGGGAGATTTTTGGCGTAATATTGCCCCAACTGGTTCCCATGTTTGACTTTGACCAGAAAAATCCGCACCATATCTATGACGTTTGGGAGCATACCCTCCACGCTTTGGCGGCTGTTCCCTCCCGGCGGGGGCTGCGGCTGGCCGTTTTATTGCATGACTGCGGTAAACCAGCCCGGTTTTCGGTGGACTTTCGCGGAGACGGGCATTTTTATGGCCACGCCGCCGAAAGCGCCCAGCGAGCTGGATTAGCATTTCAACGGCTGGGGATGAAAAGGACAGAAGCAAAACGGGTGAAAACGCTGATAGCTTATCATGATTATGATATTTTAAACAGCGAAAAAAGCCTGCTGAGTTGGCTGCGGCAAATAGGGCCAGAGGCGCTGCGGGAGTTGCTGTTGGTCAAGCGGGCAGATAATTTGGCGCAAAATCCCCAGTATCGCCGGCAGAAACAACTGGACTGCTTAGAGGAAAGGTTGGAAGCGTTGTTGGAGCGCCGCCCTTGTTACAGCCGCCATGGGCTGGCGCTTTCCGGCGGAGAGCTGAAGGCCTTGGGGTTGGAAGGCGCAGCTGTTGGCAAGACGCTTGACCAGTTGGTTGACCGGGTAATCACCGGACAGACCCTCAATGAAAAAGCCGCCCTGCTATCGGCAGCGAAAAAAATACTTTTGGAAGAGCAAGAAAAAATTCCCGTCAATGGCGCATAAACCCTGGCGCTGCGGCCCACAATAGGGTCGAGGTGATTAACAATGCAATGGTCCCAGAAAGAAACCGATTTGATGAAAGATTTGAAGGGGCAGGAGCAGCTTTGCGTGGATAAATATACCCGCCACGCTGAGGCTGCCGCCGACCCTCAGCTGAAAAACTTATTTTCTCAGCTGGCCCGCATCGAGCAGCAGCACTTACAGACCATCCAACAGATGGAGCAGGGTTCCATCCCTCAGATGAGCGGCGGCGGAAAAAATCAGGAGCCTACGTTTACCGCCGCCTATACCGGAGACAGCCGGGAAAAACAAAACGATTGTTTTTTGTGCTCGGATGTGCTGGCCGGAGAAAAGCATGTTTCCGCTCTGTACGATACCTGTGTGTTTGAGTTTCGGGATGAGGCCGCCCGTCAGGTGCTCAACCATATCCAGGGAGAAGAACAGCAGCATGGTAAGATGCTGTATGATTATATGAGCGTCAACGGGATGTACGCCTAAACAAAAAATCCCCATGAAATCAAATATTTCATGGGGATTTTTTTCATGGACTGAAAACTTATAAAAAATCTGCCAGATGAAACGCAAAAAACGTAGAAACCCCTAGATAATGTGCGATCACGAAAAGACGAATATTTCCAAGGAAATACAGGCTGATTTTTACAGGCGAGATGGTTATACCGAAATAAACCTGCACACCGCCTCCATCACGCCTTCAGATCTGGACCCTACGCACACGTAATCTGCCTGGGCCTTTATCTGAGGAACGGCATTGGCAACCGCCGCGCCTACTCCCGCCCATAGCAGCATAGGCAGATCGTTGGTGTTATCTCCTAGGGCCAGCACATGATCGGCTTCCAGCCCCAGCAATCCGGCCAGATAGGCCAATGCAAAACCTTTGTTAGCATCCAGGGGCATAATTTCAATCAGCCAGGGCTGGGATTGAGAGAATGTCAATTGGGAAAATTTTTTTGTCAGGTCCGTTAACCGTCCGGCAATCCGTTCCGGGTGGTCCACAATCAGCATCTTTGGAGTGGGATGCAGCTTTGCGGAGCAAAAGTCTCCGATTTCCCGACAGGAAACCACCGGCAGGTCAGGGTCCAATCGAGTTTCATCACACAGCGTTTCCACCACAATCACATCTTCGTGGTACAGTTGTAAATAAAGGGATTGCTCATGGCAAAACTGGGATACCGCCCGGATATCTTCCGGCTGAATAAAATGCTGAGATAAAATTTCATCTCCCCGGCGAATCAGCGAACCGTTATAACAAATGATAGGCGTATCAGATCCAATGACTTGAGCCGCCGCCAAAGCCGAGGGATAGCAGCGGCCGGTAGCGACTGCGGTAAGAACTCCCAGCCGCTGGATCTGCCGTAGAAGTTGGGCGGCGGAGGGAGGAACGTGTCCTTGAAGATCCAGCAGGGTGTTGTCCAAATCGGTGGCGATAAGTTTTATCATAAAACGGCTCCTTTCGGACTTTTAAAAGAAAACTTGCACTGGCTTAGATTCGGCATTATTGTAGCCTTGGAAGATCCGGTTGTCAAGCGGCGGATTTCATGAACAACAGATAATTTACATTGTCGTCATTGTCATAAGAATGATTTTGTGATATTATGTGTGGCGAGTTGGCGGAGGCGCCTGAAAAAAGGAAAAGAGAGGCATAAATTCAGGCCGCCGGCAAACCCTATGAAAAAAGAAAACATAAAAAACAGGAGGAACGCTTTTATGAAAAAATGGATTTCTTTAGTATTCCTGGCGGGCATGCTGCTTAGCTTGGCAGCTTGCGGCGAGGAAGAAGTAAAAGGCGCTGATCTTTCGGGGGAAACCCTGGAGGCCATCGTAGAGAAAATCTATGAACAAAAGCCGTTGGAAATCGGCGTGGGAACCAATCCGGTGGATGTAAACGACAGCCAGACGATTGAGTATCTTATCGGTCTGAAAGATGCTTCCAATGTGAAAGAAGCCGTGATATCGGAAGCAATGATAAGCTCTCAGGCGTATTCTTTGATTTTAGCTCGAGTGAACGATGCCGCTAAGGCGGAGGAAACCGCTCAGGCTATGCTGAACGGGGTGGACCCGGCTAAGTGGATCTGTGTTCAGGCAGACAGCATGGGGGCCGCGGTTTATGGCGATTTGGTTTTGGTGGTGATGTCCGATTCGGGTTATGCCAAAGCGGAGGATATGGTCGCCGCTTTTAAAACAGTATGTGGAGGCACGCTGGATAAG